>JACZRJ010000121.1 GCA_022574795.1 Patescibacteria group bacterium
CAGGTGGTTGCTGACGCTTTGACCTATCTAGTACCCGAGCAGGTGGCCGATATTATTTTGTTTGAAGGCTTGCCGGTTAGCGTTGAGCTGCCCATTAAGGTTGAGCGGAAGGTTATCGAAGCTCCGCCGGCCGTTAAAGGTAATACCTCCACTAATGTTATGAAGAACGTTGTTGTTGAAGGAGGGATGAAGGTTAAGGCACCACTGTTTATCAAAGCTGACGATATCATTCGTCTCGATACTAGATACGGTACCTACGTTGAGCGAGTAACAAGCTAATCAAGAAACGCTGGGGGCTATCTGCCAAAGAAGATTGGCAAGGCCATAAGCATCTCCATTGACGAAGGTCAGATTCTTCTGAATGCTAATTAGTGAGGTACACGGGTGTGTACCGCAACATACACTAGCGCTAGCAGGACGCTTTCCTGCGACAAGCCGCCGAGCAGATACGGGATGACGGGCGGTTTTGCCGTACGCCAAAACAAAGAGGACAGCAAAAGATACTGAAGTTTTACTTAGCTCTTAATTAGCCTACTCATACACGAATCATGGCATATAAAAACTCGACCAAGGCGGGCTCTATTCTCTCGCAGTACTTACGCGAAATAGGGCAAACGCCATTGTTGACCGGTAAGGAGGAGCAAGCTTTGGCTACTCGTATTCAAGAGACTGGGGAAGAGGCAGCTAGGCAGCAGATGATGCGGGCCAATCTTCGCCTGGTCGTCAGTATCGCCAAGAAATATTCGCCGTCACATGATCCAGACATGCTCATGGATCTTATTCAGGAGGGTAATCTTGGGTTGATGCGAGCGGTGGACAGGTTCTTGCCGGAGAGACAAACACGCTTTTCAACCTACGGAGTCTATTGGATCAAGCAGGCTATTTTGCGAGCGCTTAAATCTCGACGCATGGTACGTCTGCCCGAGAACGTAGTTGATCGGGTCTTGGCGATGCAGAAGAAGCGGCAGGCGCTCTATCAAATGCTGGGGCGGGCACCAACGAACGAGGAGCTGGCTCATGAAATGGACGCCACGATTAATGAGATACGTCGTTTGGAGGAAGTCTCCACCGACGTGATTTCGCTTGATCAGGTAATTCGTGGTAATGACGACAGCGATGAGACACAGTTGAAGGATTTGCTGGAAGATATCGACACTCCACGGCCAGAACAGGCAGTTCGCGAGCAGTTCGTGCGCAGCACTATTCGCGAGGCGGTGGAAACGCTGCCGACACGTGAGCGGCGCATTTTGGAGATGCGGTTTGGACTGACAGATAATCGTCCTCATACCTTGGAAGATATTGGCAATGAATTTGGCATTAGTCGGGAGCGGGTTCGCCAATTGCAAAATGCGGCCCTGACACGCTTGCGCAGGCGTAAGTCTGTGTTGCGTGTTAATCAATAAAGGTAGTCATTGGTACCTGCCACTACCTGCGAGCGGGAGTAACTCGTACTTTGTAATTCTTCAGCCAGCAACACAAAAGCTGGTGGGATAAGAAGGCTGCGCACTTCGGGTTGAGCGCTGATATACTGATGATGATGAGTACGTTTTTGTATGGCGCGGCGACAAGCGCTCACAAAGTTGAGGGGTACAATATTCATAACGACTGGTGGGCTTGGGAAAAGGCCGGGCTTAGTGTTGTAGAGTCTGGAGCTGCCGCCGATCACTACAATCGCTTTGCCGAAGATTTCGCCTTGGCTAAGGGGCTAGGGCACAACGCTCATCGCTTATCGTTAGAGTGGAGTCGACTGGAGCTAGCTCCAGGGAAGTGGAATCAGGCGGCCTTTGATCACTATCGGGAGGTGTTGCAAGAGCTTAAGCGGCAAGAATTGGTATCGTTTGTAACCTTGCACCATTTTACCAATCCGGTGTGGTTGGCCAAACGGGGAGGCTGGCAGGATAAAAAGACTCCGGCGCTGTTTGCCCGTTATGCTAAAAAGGTCGCGCAGGAACTTGGTGAGCTGGTTGATTTTTGGGTCACCATCAATGAGCCAATGGTGTACGCCACACAAAGCTATTGGCGAGCGAAGTGGCCACCGCAGCAGCGCAGTGTGGTAGCTCTCAATAAGGTAGTGCGCAACCTGGCGCTTGGGCATCGCCAAGCGTATGCGGCGATACACGACACTATTCCTGAGGCTCAGGTTGGTCTGGCTAAACATTTGATTGCCTATGTGCCTGAACACCGCAATCAGTTTGGTGATCGTCTGGTGACTTCAGTGCAAGATTGGTGGTTTAACCATCGTTTCTTGGCCTTAACGCGCGGTGCTCATGATTTTATTGGCGTTAACTTTTATTTCACGGTCCAGAAGCGGGTACGTCTGATTCCTTGGCAGATATCGGACGTGCCGTGGACTGGTCCCACCTCAGATCTTGGCTGGCCGCTTAGGGCTGAGGGATTAACTCAGGTACTGCTTCATCTGAAGCGATATGGTTTGCCGATATACATTACTGAGAACGGCTTGGCTGATGCTAAAGATACCAGGCGAGCTGATTTTATTCGGGATCACTTGCGAGCAGTGGAGACAGCGCAAAAGCAAGGGGTCAACATTCGGGGCTACTTCCACTGGTCACTACTCGATAATTTTGAGTGGGCAGATGGCTTTGACCCCCGGTTTGGCTTGATCGAAGTAGATTATGAAACGCAGCAGCGTACCCCGCGCCCAAGCGCCTATGTGTATAAGGCGATTATTGAGCAGGCCCAAACCCTATGAGAGAGAGGAGGGGTCCCTCTCTCGTGACACTCGCTTCGCTGCGCCCCGTTGAGACGGGGTTTTGCCCCTGTTGAGACAAGGGTTTGCGCTGCGGCTTAGTTGCTCTCTTCCCGCACTTACCGTAGTGTTTGCGCACCGCTGTGGCGGTGTTTGCGCTGCGGCTTAGTTGCGGCTCAGCCACGCAGGCGAGACTTGGCCCGCTGGCCTGCCGCACTTCCTTA
>JACZRJ010000122.1 GCA_022574795.1 Patescibacteria group bacterium
GTGATGTCAGGCCAGCTGGCGATAACGCTTCACCGGCCAAGAAATCAATGGAGCGCCATAGTGTGGCTGGTGATGGGACGAGTGCTGGCTCGTGGCATACCTGTATTGATGCGGGCTGTAATGTCGATACCTTCTGGGACGTGGCTGATGGCGACAATTATGGTACGCCAGGAGCTACCAACTTATCAGAGAATGACCCGACCAGTGATGACTATACCGGCCCAACGGTAGCTGAAACTGACGAAGAAGAGGTAGCCGCTGCGGTAGGGGATGACGGTGATGGCTCAGAGGATGGTGATACTGACGATGAAGACACCGGAGATGAAGATAATGATGAAGATGGCGAGGACACGGATGATGGCACCGGAAATGACGGATCAGAGGAAGGGTCAGAAGAAGAGGAAGAGGGAAAAGAGAATGAAGATGCTGAAGGAGAGGACGATGAAGAGGGGGAGAGCGAAGAAGAGCCCAGCGTGGCAACTACTAATGCCAGTACCTAAGGTATGAATAAGCTACTCATTCATTCAATGTGGCTGGTACTGGCAGGAGCCTTATTCGCGGCACCGGTCTGGGCGGCTGATCTTACCTTTAGCTGCGATAGTGACAACTCGGACTGTGGCTTGTCTTCAACCGACCCACTTTTTAATGTTGATAATATGCTGCCGGGGGAAACTGTCATTAAAACACTCGAAGTGAAAAACGAGAGCAGTGTCGACGACTGTAATTTCTTTCTACGCTTGAGCGACCGGTCGGTCCAACCAGTTGAATTTGATAATCGTCTGTTTACGGCCGTGCGGGATAAAGACGGTAACGATAAATATGGAGCCACGGACGGGGATACGGCAAAAGATGATAAAAAACTGCATGACATGTTTGGTGGATCAGAAGTGGACATGATTGGTGTGATCTCGGCGGGGGCTACCCAAGAATATAAGTGGTTCGTCACGTTTGATACCGCTGCCGGAAACGAGTTTATGAATGCCGAGATTTCCTTTGCGGCGAACCTGACCGGGGAATGTGGTGAGGAAACTCCAACTCCAACTCCAACTCCGCCAGGGGCTACCGTGGCTGGGGCCTCGACCAATGGTCCGGGGGGTACTGTCTTGGGCACCGCTTTGGCTCCAACTGGAGTGTGGCGAGAGCGAGCGTTGTGGTTGGCTATGCTGGCCGGCCTGATTATAATGGTGGGTGGGATCTATGCTTGGGAAAGGTCAAAGAATAGGGCTAACGCTGCTTATAGCAGGTAGCCTACTGGTAGCGGGCAGCGCCTATTTAATTTATCAGGAACAGCAGCGGGTATTACCGCCGGCTTTGGTGTTGCAGCAGACAGCCCCAGAGGCGAACACCCAACCGGTACACCTTGAGCTGATCAATGCCGGAGTGAGTGTTAAAGTGGAGCCTGGCTACTTACAGAACGGCCGGTGGTCGGTGGTACCGGACGCGGCAAATTATTTAGTATCGTCCAGCTTGCCCGATGAGGGCGGAAATATACTGATCTATGGTCATAACAAGAAAGAGGTTTTGGCTAATTTAAAACAAGCGGAAATTGGTGAGGTGGTAGAGCTAACCTCTAAAGATGGTCAAAAGAGACAATATGAAATAGTGAAACGGTATGTGACTGGGCCGAATGATACCTCTCCCTTGGAGGAAAGAAGGGAAGAGACCCTAACCATATATACCTGTACGGGATTCTTGGATACTAAGCGCTTGGTCATTGAAGGCCAGTTAATTACGCCGAGCGACGACACCAGTGAGCCTGATGTAGTCCAGGGCACTTAAATCTATAGTTAGCCCTCGTTGGTTATATAAAAATCCCCGCCGACTCACCAAAGTGAATCATGCGGGGCGTTTACTTCGTCATGTTTCTGAAAACAATTCCTTGGCATAGCGGATGATATTTCTCATTCGCCAGGGTCTGAGAATTGCAACACAACCAAGCTGAATGCCAGAGGCGCCGGCCTCCGCTACCTCCTTGATCGGAGCCAAAGAGTAGAGGCCATTTCCGGCCCAGATTGGTTTATCGAAGCCTAAGTCTCTAGCCGCACGAATCCACTCGCAAACCATAGGCACCAGTTCGGGGCTCGATAATCCGCCACCGCCATATTTGGCCAGCGGTGAGACCTCAGTGCCGAACAGGCGAGTTTTAATATCGGGGGGAATTTCATCCCACTTTACGGTGTTACCGATGGTGACGGCGTCACACTCCTCATGTTGGCAGGCGGCAACGACCGGTTTCACCGGTACCGTAGGGCTGAATTTGGCTTGCAGCGGTACTCGTAGATGACCAGCAATATCAAAGGCTTGGCCCACCTCATTGATTAGCTGACTTGCGTCTAATCCCACATTAGGGCAAGAGTAATTCATCTCCAGAGCCCAGAGACGCTGCCTACCAGACATTTCCCGAGCTGCGATGCGTACATATTCAGCTAACTCTGCCAGTCGATCGGAGACGGTTGGCTGCACCGACATGAAGGACAAGAAAATTGGCTGACGGAGCCGTTGCCATCTGCTCGAAGCAAACAATCGTGGCGCACCAGGTCCACTAAGGCCCACAGCATTCAGCACCCAAGCCTGCCGGAAATTGACCTTGATACAATCGGGCAGAAAATCCTGGGGAGTTATGCCATCCTCTTTGAGCCTCATATTACCTTGGCCTGCTTCGGGCTTAAGGCGCTCTGCCATAGTTGTGGTCTTGGCCACAAATCCGCAACTGCCGAACGTGAGCCCGAGAAGCTTCCAGCCACGATGATATGGATATCCCTCGCCGAAAAAGCCTTGGGCACCAGCCGCATTGCAGACAGGTCGGAAATTGATACCGCGTAATTGCATGATTAGGAACTCCAAATTGAAGGAAGGTTATTGTATTGGTAATGTTCAGTGCTACTGATTATGGTCAG
>JACZRJ010000123.1 GCA_022574795.1 Patescibacteria group bacterium
CCGAGCTCTGGAATCTCAAGGGGGTCGTTCTCAAGAAACTGGGTCGATATGACCAAGCCGTCGGCGCCTACCAGAACGCAACGGAAATGAACCCGGACGGTTTTGAGGGGTGGAACAACCTCGGCGTGGTCCAGGCGCTCGCGGGAAATCTCGCCAACCTCCATCGCGTACGAGAAGAGTTGATCCCGCTTCAGCGGCAACGCCGCAAAGAAGCGAGAGGTTGTGGCGGTGTAACAGGTATCGTTCATTCAAATACGTGGAGAGCTTATAAAAATGAGTAGCGTTGCCAATATCAAGCGAGCTTGATGAAGTATTGTTACTGGGCGTACTCCTTAGCAACAGCCAGTACGCGATCAATATACCAGCCATAGTATTCCCAATTAGGGCCAGCAATGTAGCGGCCGATGGCCTCGCGCTCGCGAGCTGGATCAGCGGCTCCCCGGTCAGCCAACATCACAGCGGTGCCAACAAAAGCGTCGGCTAGCTCGTAGGGATTTGGTATTATTTTTCCCATCAGTTGACCAATTCTGGTCTCCAGGCCCTCCCAGGTTTGAGGCATGATTTGAGCAGGACCCATAGCGCCTCCCCAGCCTCGCAGACTACGCGGCCGGGCAGAAATTGGTGCCTGCTTCGGGTCAAGACCCAGCTTGGCAGTCAGGCGAAGAAAAGGCTCTCGGCTGGCGGGGTGCATATCATCAGGAAAGGTGCCGGTACCAATACTGGCGCCTAGCTTAGATTCAACCTTGAGCAGGCCCAGCAGCAGCGCTGGTCTGACCCCAGTCAGTGAGCTGGCATACTGGGCCATGGAGGTAGCGTCAGTCAGTTTGATATTCACCCCGGCGCCTTCCAAGGTATAAATGTCTTGCTCAATTTCCTGGCGAGCAGTCTCGGCTTCGGCGATGCGCTGGGTATGTATCACTTGCTCATCTCGCTTGGCGTCAAGAAAATCTGACTGCTCATCTTCTTGGTAGCGCAGGTCTGCTTGCTGATCGCTCAGTAGTTGCTCAAGTAGATCAAGGTCTTGCTGGTGTTGCTCGAGGTCCTCTCGCTGTCGGGCTAATTCCTTGACCTCACTACGCAAGCTCGTCACTAGCGTTATGCTGGTATTTTGTAATCGTTTTAAGGCTGCTCGCTCGGCCAATACTTCGCCCAGACTACCAGAAAGAAGCCAGACGCTGATCAGTGATTCACGCTCTTTGGCATACAGTTCTTGGATCAGTTGACGCAAACTGTTGCGCAAGAGGCGTGCCCGCTGTTCTATCTCGCTAATGGCCTTGGTGGTTTGATTGATATTGGTATTGACGCTGCCAATTGATAACTGGGTTTGTTTCAACTGCAGCTGAGCCTCTTGTAGTTGAAGTTGAATGCGATCTATCTTTTGCTGGATGAGGTCAGCTTCTTGGCTGGTGGTGGCTTTTTGTTGCTTCAATTGCTTGATTTTTTGATCGAGCTGGGCAATTTCCTGCTGTTTGGCATTGATGGCTTGTTGATTATCGTCAGCGGCCGACGAGTCTGCGGCAGCCTCGTTTGGCTCCGGAGCAGCGCTAGCCGCCAGCGGAGCGAGCACCAGTAAAAACAGCAGGGGTATAATTGCTATAGCTTGGCGCGGTGTCGACATGACCACCATTGTAGACCTGATAATCCTATGATCCAATCCCTAAATCATTTAACCAGGTTTGCCACTCAGTTGATTCGCCACGAGCCGCCAACCAACTATTCCAGCATTCTTGTGGCGTGACCATGTCCAGGTCATCAATCTCGCCAATATCTAGTAAATGGTTATCCCGGGTCACAAGGTGGGTGGCCCCTCCTCCTAGCGCGGCAGCAATAATTTTACGATCCTCCTCGTCATCAATCTGGACTTCGACAGAACCTGGTGAGACATTCTCGAGGGCAGCTACAAGTTGCTCGAATTGCTCTCGCTGAGCCGGAGTAGTTAGCAGCTGGCCAGTAATTCTATGATATTCCCGTAGCACGGCGGGTGTGGCTAGCGCTGTTAGCTCTCCTGCTATGACTGCCTCAATCAATTTCGTTTGGGCACTAAAATGATCAGCCGTGGCGTCGATAATAACGTTGGTGTCGAGTACTACTCTCATCGTCGTAGCGTACGTAGCTCTGGGGTAACAGCAAGCCCTTGTGTATAACTTTCCTTACCGGCGAAGCCTGGTCTTGATAGTATTATTTTGTTCGTGCAAACGTTTTGCAGTAAACTTTTCTCTTTATGTTTCTAGCTTACTAACCCGATGACCTTCAGTGATTTAACCAAACGGCAAAGTGATACCCTGGATTTTATTCGGCAGTTTTTGTCGGAGCACAATTACGCACCAACCTATCGGGATATTATGCGAGGTACTGGGATTAAGTCACCGGCCACCGCCTATACCCATGTCCAGGCGCTGCGGGCCAAGGACTATATCCACTTAACAGACAGACAGATGCGCTCAGTCGAATTGACGGAAAAATCGAACATCTTTACTCGCGGAGTTGAGTTACCCCTGGTAGGAACAATTGCGGCCGGGTCGCCAATCGAGGCAATTGAAGATCGCGAGAGTATTGCGGTGCCGATGGAAATATTACCCAGCCTTAATTGCTATGTCTTGCAGGTCAAGGGAGATTCAATGATTGATGACGGAATTTTGGATGGTGACTTTGTGGTGGTGGAACGCAACTTTTATCCCAACAATGGTGATGTGGTGGTGGCCCTCCTCGACAATGAAAACGCTACCTTAAAGCGTTACTACCGAGAAAAAAACCGTATTCGACTGCAGCCAGCTAATAAAAAGTTGAAACCTATCTACACCAGAAATCCAGTGATTCAGGGGATCGTGAGGGGCGTCTTACGACGCTATTAGCTTTTAGCAGCGCCG
>JACZRJ010000124.1 GCA_022574795.1 Patescibacteria group bacterium
TTTTAAGAGTGCGGCAGCATTCGGTGTCGGGCTGGCGCTGTTTGTTGCTCACTACGCTGTATCTGCTGGCTCATTATGGATTCAGGCTTTGGGACCAAAGCGGCGGCGTCTGAGTTTGGCGGCAGCAGCTGTTTTTCTGATCGATGGTGTATCCAAAACTGCCTGGTCTCGAGCCAGGTGAAGAAAATAACGGCTGGTTTGCCGGCGGCCGAGGCTCTCTAATAATGATCTACGTAGTCGGTTAGCGTAAGGTTTGCAATACGTGCACAGTCTCTGGCACGAGCCGGTTAATATTGCGCTCATCATTATACGCCGGGAAAAGAACTGATAGGGTGCTAACTGGCTGGTTCATTGGTTATTGGCCTGAAAGACTTTAGGGAGTTAGAACTGAAGCAGACGTAGTATCCAGAGAGACTCGAAAAGAAACAGCAGCGACAAAAAGGATAGAAAAATTGGTCTCATCCTTTTCCCGTCGGCCTGGATTAAGAAGATTGGCACTATTGAAAAGAGGAAATATATAAGCATGAATTCTTTAGCGAGCGTCGGGTTCAGTAAGGCGCTGTGCTCTAACATTACAGCCAGCAAGGGAGCAAACAGAAAGAGATACTGAAATTTACCCAGGTATAGTTGCCACAATACATAGCCCAAACCAACCGCGATGAGTGGATAGACCGGATATTTATACCAACCATACGCCTCGATCGGTGCAATATAGAGGAACATGGCGGAGGTAATAATAAGGGTTGAAAACAGCGCCAGTTTACCTGGGTGAGCTCGGTCAAACTGTGCCAGGGCCAGTGCCCCAATGAGGCCAACCACCAGGGAAGGATCAAAAAAAGCCATGTTTCCAATATCCAGCAATGTAAAAAAGGACCAAAAATGCTCGAAGGTTTGCGGTCGATACAGGTGGGCGGTATGAGCACCAACAAATACTGCCCAACTATAGAACCAAGCAAAGCCCAACAGGAAGGCGAGCGAGGTTAGGGTTGCAGCCAAGACTAACCAACCCATCTGAAAGTTGCGGCGAATAAAATAAAATAGAACCACTGCTCCAGGCACCATCAGACCAGACAATTTAAGCAATGGAGCCAGGCCAGCAATCACGATGATCAAAACGGCAGACCAGCGCTTGACCGCCGCATTCTTGCTGCTGGTGTGCACCATCATCAGATATAGACAGGCCATCAGGAACAAGGCAATGGCATTGTCCGTTAATAAAAAGCGAGCGGTCACAATGGCGGAAGGAAAAAAGGCGTAAGCTGCTAGGGTGAATAGAGCCAAGGTGGTGTTAAAGGCACGTTGAACGAACAAGAAGGTTAACAGCATAGTTAATCCTGAAATAGCAATCATGGGTAGACGTAACAGTAGCCAATCAGGATCAGACAGATCGTCTTGTCCTACTAGGTAAGCCCACAGGCCCACCCCAGTATAGAAAAGCGGGGGATGATCTAAGTACGGAGTCACGATGTTGGTATCGGTGACTTGCCAATAGGCGTCCCAATTATGTTCGGGCCAAGGAATGATCCAGGCCGTTGGTGCGCCATCGCGGAGTATTGACGTTCCGGCCATCAGAAAGGCCCTTTCATCGGGCTCAACATTGTGCAGGTCTCCAAGATGGTACGAGCGTAGCCCTAAGCCTATGACGAGCAGCAGAAGCACGATGAGGAGAGAACGATTGGCCAGGCTGCGTTTTAGAAAATAAGGAGAGAGATTGGTTATCGCGCCCAAATTAATCTTGCTCAACTTCATTATTGATGTGGGATTCATTGTTTTTTCTGCATAGGGTGATTGCGACGGTATTATTTAGTTGCGATACAAAGATTGATTCATTAAAAACCGAGCTTATCTATATTTTAGGTGGATATAAGGTATTGTCTATTTGATGAGAATTGTCGTGGCCATAAAGTCTGGGTCACGGGAGCAGAAGATTGTTAAGGTTGATTTGGGTTATTATCGGATCTGGGTTACGTCACTGCCGGTGAGGGGCCAGGCGAATGAAGAGATGACTGAAATACTTGCGAAATATTTCGGAATTAGGAAGGCAGCCATACGAATTGTGATTGGTAAGACGGCTAGAGAGAAGCTCGTTGAAATTCCTAGAATAGTTAGTCGAGGAGGATCGCTTATTAGCAGTTGATTAAGGTATTCTAGTGAGATGAAAGGTATTGTCTTATTTGTCATCAGTATTGTGGTTTTTGTGGCGATCCTGTTACCGCAGCCCAGTTCGGCGCATAGATCTGGTTGTCATACTTTGCATTCGTGCGCCTCGGATTCAACTACGTATCTATGTGGTGACTTGGGCTATCCGTGTGATGGATCAACGAGTCTTAACGATGTAGCACTTAAAGACATCGTCGTTCCGTTGTTAGTAGAAGCGACCTTTGAGCCAATCTTTGGACGGGTTCCGTCAGAGGCCGAGAGCAGTTACTGGAAAAAGCGGTTTCGGAGTGATAAGGGAAGCTTGACGAAAATTCGTCGGGCGATGCGGTGGCACAAGTCGACGGGGTCGTTTGGACCGCCGCCGGTTATAGCGGCACCGGCCAGTATTGTGGCCAAAATTAACTGGTTGTTTAGAGCGGCGTATGACGGGCGTGATCCCACGGGATCAGAAAATCGATATTGGTTGACCCGAATTGAAGACAAACCAACCGAGCAGGCGATGCAAGACGCGATGCTTTGGCATCGACAGAACAATATTGGGCATTGAAAGTAAGGGGTTTAAAATCGTGGGGAGTTGCGAGTAGTTCAGAGATGTAGTGTGGCCTGGCACATCAAACGACAAAGACCGGACGATTTATTTAGATCCTCAACTAAACCAAGCCCACAGCCATTGCCCGAGTTAGA
>JACZRJ010000125.1 GCA_022574795.1 Patescibacteria group bacterium
GCTTTCCTTGGCTCAAGTCTGTAGGCGATTCGCCAGCGGCGCAGCGAGAATCGGTATCGATGATCTGAACCCCTGTCGCAGCGCGGTTGTTAAGAGGCTTGTCTTTGGGTCGGCAACAACCTCAAGAAATCGATCTTTGTCTTCGTCCAGAAAGACAAACTCAGTAATCGGTATCGGCTCAGTTTTTGTGTGTGCTCCTCTCAGCACAAGGTCATAGCCGGCGTTCGCTTTGATGGCCATGTTGCGGACATGAGCAGTGGAGCCTCGGGCCCGATTGGTTAGCACCGTCTGAAATCCAGCTTGAGCAACAAGTGGGACAACAAATCCCAGTCCAAATGCACCCGCGCCCATGTGGACATGCTGGTACATAGTCTGTTTTCCAGCCACGATAGCCTCCTTTTTGGGTGAAATTGTGAATGTTCAATAGCGTGGGTATGGTGGGGTGACAATAGCACGTTGTCAAGATCGTGTGTAGGGAGCCAAGAAAGAGTGGCGCGATAGCTAAAACCTTCTCACAGTGTCACATTTGTAACATTTTGCTCTGACCCGGGTGTCTCAAACCGAAGACCTGGGTGCTGAACCTGGTTGGTCGCAATTAGGCCAGAGTTACCCGAAGCTTACATGCTTACGAGTGCTTTAAGCTGGTTTCGTCGTAGTATTTTCTGCTGTTATGATGGGGTTGGACACCTATGATTAGTTCGTGGACGAAGAAAGTAAGCTTAGCAGTCGTGGCGCTGGCGGTATTGGTATATCTGGGTGTGAGTGGGCGAGCGGTTCAACCCAGACCGGCGGCGAGTTTATAAGGTAAAGTTATGAGAGAAGAGTGGCCACCGAATAGTCAAAAGGAACTCGATGAACGTTTACGTAGTATAACTGCAACGACGGACTCGTTTTGGCGAAAACTGAAAGGAGTCATTGCTTTGGTGGTTGTTGGCTGGTTATTGCTGTTGTTTGGTGGATCGGGTTTGCCTAATGCCCAGGGGGAAGATACAGTATTTTTGATGTCACCAGGTTTTATTATAGTCGCTGTTCTCGTGTTGTATCTCTTAGCGGGATTGAGAATTATTAATCAGTACGAGCGCGGCGTAATCCTGACCCTCGGTAAATACACGGGTACTCGTCAGCCTGGCTTGCGGTGGATATTGCTTGGTGTCCAGCGCCTGATCCGAGTTGATTTGCGGATCAGGGTGGTTGATGTGCCTGATCAGGATTGCATGACGAAAGACAATGTTAGTGTGAATGTCAATGCGGTGCTCTACTACCTTATTTCTTCGGCTGAGAGAGCTGTACTGGAAGTAGAGAACTTTGCCAACGCAGTCTCTCAATTAGCCCAAACTACTATGCGCGATGTGGTTGGCGAGGTCACGCTGGATGATTTGCTGAGTAATCGTGATCAGGTATCTAAAAGAATTCAGGAAATCGTTGATAAAGCGTCTGACCCCTGGGGGATCAAAGTTCAGTCGGTTGACCTCAAGCATATCGAGTTGCCCAAAGATATGAAGCGCACCATGGGTAAGGAGGCAGAAGCTGAGCGGGAGCGGAGAGCCGTGATTATTAAGTCGAGAGGCGAGCTTTCTGCTTCCGATAATTTGGCTAGGGCGGCTGCTAATTTGGCTAAATCGCCTGGCGCGTTACATTTAAGGACCTTGCATTCAATTAACGACTTAAGCTCGGACCAATCGAACACGGTGGTGTTTGCTGTGCCACTTGAGATATTGAGGGCGATCGAACGAGTTGGTGGCGGGACTAAGACATCTTCTTCAGACAAAGCTTGATTGGTGTCTGATTCTGCCTGTGGGCAGGAATTTTCTTGCATCCGACAACAATTTTCTTGATGCTACAGTGATGCCGGAATTACCAGAGGTTGAAACGGTGCGCCGGGATTTGAATAAGGCGCTCAAGGGAAAGACTATTTCCAGTGTTCGGGTTATTACGCCTTCGCTGGTTCGTGGCAGTGCCCGGGGATTAACGCAGCATCTTGCTGGAAAGAAAGTTGCGGCGGTGCGGCGTCGGGGTAAGTTGCTGCTGCTGGCGTTCAATAAGACCGACAAGACTGATCTGGTGTTGCTGATTCACCTTAAAATGACAGGGCAACTATTCTATCGGAGCCGCCAAGCTTTAATTGCCGGGGGCCATGGCCAAGAAGTGCCGGACGATATTGTTCAAGGTAAGCCGGATAAACATACTCATCTGGTGTTTGAGTTTCAGGACGGCTCGCTCCTCTCCTATAATGATGTCAGGAAGTTTGGGTATTTTGAACTGGTCGGGGCTGATCGATTGCGGGAAGTACTGGAGGCTTATGGCCCAGAGCCTTTGACTGGTTCGTTCACCGCAGATTATTTAACCAGCATACTGCGTGGTCGACGAACGGCGTTGAAAAATATCTTGCTTAATCAATCGTTGGTGGCCGGCATCGGCAATATTTATGTGGACGAGGCCAGCTGGCGGGCTCGGGTACGACCGATGAGACGAGCTGAACGGTTGTCGAAGGCAGAGAGCGAGCGATTACATCGGGCTATTGTCTGGATCCTTACCTTAGCGATTAAGAATCGCGGGACAACGTTTAGTAATTATGTTGATGGTCATGGACGGCGCGGTGGCTTTGCGCAATTACTTAAGGTGTATGGACGCGAAGGCAAGCTTTGTTCCCGGGCGGAGTGCCGGCAGCAACGAGCGGTGATCAAAAAGACCACGGTTAATGGCCGCGGTACTCATTATTGTCCTCATTGCCAGGTCTAAGTGGCGTTGAGCTGCTGTTTAACTAAGTCGATGCTTTTGGCGTGATCGTCGTTGGCGATGTGGACGATGACGTCGCCTGGTT
>JACZRJ010000126.1 GCA_022574795.1 Patescibacteria group bacterium
CAAGCCGAAGGCGAAGGCCTGGCTGCTCAAACCTTACAGAAGTACGGCCGGACCGAGACGAAAATACGCCAAGCAGTGTTATCCGCCGTCGGTGACAAAGGAACTAAAAAAGGGAAAGCTAAAAAAACTAGCAAAACACCCACCGTCGATAAATACAGTCGCGATCTTTCCGAGCTAGCCAAGGCTAATAAACTTGACCCTGTTATTGGCCGTAGTGACGAAGTGCAACGAATTATCCAAATTCTTTCCCGTCGCACCAAAAACAATCCCGTCTTGATTGGCGAGCCTGGCACCGGCAAGACCGCCATTGTCGAAGGCCTAGCCACGCGCATCATCAATGGTGAGGTGCCTGACACTTTGAAAGACAAGCGGGTCGTCGCCCTTGATCTTGGTGCCATGGTTGCCGGCACTAAATATCGAGGCGAGTTTGAGGAGCGGATTACCAAACTGGTTAAGGAAATCCAAGATGCTAAGGGCTCTATTATCCTCTTTATCGATGAATTACATACTGTGATGGGCGCTGGCAGCACTGGCGAGGGCGGCACGCTTGACGCAGCTAACATTTTGAAACCGGCGCTGGCTCGAGGCGAGCTGCAAGCTATTGGCGCCACCACGTTGAGGGAATATAAAAAGCACATCGAAACCGATGGCGCACTGGAACGACGGTTCCAGCCAGTCACGGTTGATGAGCCCTCGCTCGATGATGCTATTGCTATCTTACGTGGCCTCAAGGATCGCTACGAGGCTCACCATAAGGTAGTGATCAACGATGATGCTCTCGTCGCGGCCGTTACCCTGTCCGACAAATACTTACGTGACCGCTTTCTGCCTGATAAAGCAATAGACTTAATGGATGAAGCCGCTGCTAAAGTTCGCCTGGCTGCTATGGAGCAACCAGCTGAGCTAACTGAGCAGCAAAAGAAACTGAAGAAATTACAAACCGAGCTGTCTGCTTCTCAGCAGGCCAAGAATTCCCCGAAGGCTAAGGCCTTAAAACAAAAGGTCGCCGCGGCAGAAAAATTTATCACTGACCATCAACAAGAGTGGGCCAAGAAATCAGGGACCACCCAGGCAGAAGTGAGCAGCGCGGATATCGAATCGATCGTTGCTTCCTGGACTGGCATTCCCGTAGAAAAAATCACCGAAGCTGAACTCGAGCACCTCCTGCATCTAGAAGATGAACTTCACCAGCGGGTGATTGCCCAAGACGAAGCCATCAAAGTGGTGAGTGATGCCATCCGACGCAATCGCGCTGGCTTAAAAGATGTTAAACGACCACAAGGCTCCTTTCTCTTCATGGGCCCGACTGGTGTTGGTAAAACTGAATTAACCCGGGCTCTGGCGCACGTCCTCTTTGGCAGTGAGGAAGCCCTGATTAGACTCGACATGTCTGAATACATGGAAAAGCACGCTGTGGCCCGAATGATCGGCAGCCCACCGGGCTATGTTGGGCATGAAGAAGGCGGACAGTTGACCGAAAAGGTTCGCCGCAAGCCCTACTCGGTTATTTTGTTCGATGAAAGAGAAAAAGCTCACCCCGACGTCTTTAATCTCCTACTGCAAATGATGGATGAGGGCCGCTTGACTGATGGCCAAGGTCGCACCGTGGACTTTAAAAATACCTTGATCATTATGACGAGCAATGTGGGCAGTACGATGATTCAGGAAGCCACCGCCAGAGGAGCCACCGGTCAGGATTGGGAGGACCTTAAAAGCTTATTGCACGACAAACTGAAAGAGACCTTCCGTCCCGAATTTCTCAACCGTCTTGACGACATCATTGTTTTTCACGCGCTTAAAAAAGAACATGTCCAGAAGATAACAGACATTCTACTCGACGAGGTCAAACGCCTGGTCAAGATCCAGGGCTTAACGCTGCTGATTGATGACGAGGTACGAAATCGATTGGCGCAGGATGGCTTTGATCCTCAATTTGGCGCCCGGCCGCTCAAGCGGGAGATTCAACAACGGCTGGAAAACAAACTTTCAACTGTCTTGCTAACCGGCAAATTCAAGCCCGGCAGCACAATTAGAGCCAAACTGGTAGGTGACGATATTGCCTTCTCGAAAGTAGCTGGCACCTCCGGAAAAAAGAAGTCAACAACTTCTGTCACCGCCTAAAATAATTCTATTTGCAGACTCTGCCATTGTGGTAGAGTAGAAGCGATTAAAAGTATGCCCACTCAACAGCAGGGGATAACACGAGTCGTTGGGGATAAGCTACGCGCTCTCTGTGCCCTCAGTGATATTTCGAGTCCAGCTCATGTTACCCAACTGCAAGCCTTTATACGGGAGGCTCCTGATCCCGAAACCGCCATCCGCCGAGTGCTAAAACAAGTAGAAATGTCATCAGAGGTCCTGGCCAGGAAGTGGCGCTCCCTTATTTCTGAACTCTGGTCAGCTCAGCACCCGCATGTCACCCCCCTGCCCCAACTGACCCTAACCGCTGCCGATTTAGCTGCCACGCCGCTCTTAAACGATGCTCATGCCTATCTTGCCTCCCTCCAACAAAAGCCAGCGAAACTATATCAAGATCAGCGCGAATGGCTGATCGACCCGACCGACGTTAGTCGGCTGATGAGTAAGCTGCCGTCTCTGGCTAACACTCCTAAACTGGCGATAGAAAGCGAGTGGGCCAGCGTTTCCAGCCGACGCTTGCGGGCTATCTTACAGGCTGCTCACTTAGTTCGTGCGCTCAAAGGTCAGCTCGTCCCAGTGCAATCACGCCTGAAGCGATTTCTCTCCCTCCCGAAAACTCAGCAATTCTATGTTCTCTGGCACGCCGACGCCTATCATGTCGTCTGGTCTGAATTTGC
>JACZRJ010000127.1 GCA_022574795.1 Patescibacteria group bacterium
AACTTTGGCAATATCTCTTTGGATCTTCCCCAGTAGCACCTCGTCACTATCACTAACCTGGGCCAACGACTCAAGATGAGATTTTGGAATCCCCAACAGATGGACTCGTGCCCTCGGTGATCTATCCCGAAAAAAAAGTGTATCTCCGCCATCGAACACAACATCCGCTCTCACCTCACCTGAGACAATTCGGCAGAAGATACAGTCGCTCTTTGTGACCCGCTCCGTCATTAGGCTAAAGTATAGCGCAAGCACTAAAGAATGTCCGGCTACCGCCAGACGGTGCGGAAATCCCCGTAGTATTTATTTGATCAGAAAGGTGAGCTTAATCCGCCGCGGTCATCCCAAGTCGCTCCTGCAATTCCTTAACCAGATCCTCCTGCGCCACAATGTCCTGCATACCACTATCCATACTCCGCAAAATTACAGTGCCATCCAGCAACTCTTTATGTCCCATGATCAAGGTCCATTTTACTTTCAACCGATCAGCTGCCTTCAACTGCACCTCCATGCCATCACGGTCCAGGCTCTCACCAAAGGGAATGTCCGCCTCCTGCAACATGCGCGTCAACTTGAGAGCGTGATGCTTAGCTTGCTCACCAAGATGGGCCACGAAAACTCTCGGAGCATCAGTAACAGTTAACTCAACTCCTTCTTCCTTGAGCTGATTGATGATCCTTTCTACCCCACCTGACCAGCCCAAGGCCGGCGTATCCTTGCCACCCAATTTCTTGACCAACTTATCGTATCTGCCGCCACCAATCAAGGTGTTGTGGGCTACCTCCTCCTGGGTTTTCGGCACGAACTCAAAAACTGTCTTCGTGTAATAATCAAAGCCACGAACTAACGACGGAGCAACATCGTACGGCACCGATAACTCATCAAGTGTCGCTAGCACCGCATCAAAATGCTTTCGCGAGGCGTCAGTTAAATGGTCGAGTAAGCGAGGCGCCGTATTAGCTAGCTGCTGGCACTTCTCTTCCTTGCAGTCCAACACTCGCAGGGGATTAGTCGTGATGCGCTCCTTACATTTGACGCACATCTTTGACCGATTACGACGGTAATGATCCTTCAACAACTTAATGTAGTTCGCTCGCTCCAAGGCCTCCCCCAAACTATTCAGTTGAATTGTATAATCTTCCAAACCTAACTTTGTCAGCAGAACATAGGCCACATATATTATCTGCGCATCTGTTATCGGAGCAGCTGACCCAAAGACTTCCATGCCAAATTGATGGTGCTGTCGCCAACGACCAGCTTGTGGCCGCTCATAGCGAAAGAAGGGACCAACGTAAAACAGCTTTACCGGCTTGGGCCAGCTTTTCATACCATGTTCAATATACGCTCGAACGACTGGCGCCGTACCTTCTGGTCGCAGCGAATACTTCACACGACTACGACTCTTGAGATCAAACATCTCCTTACTCACCACATCTGTCTCATTTCCCAGCCCCCGTGTAAATAAAACCATTTCCTCAAAAATGGGTGTGTCCAAACGCTGCCACCCAAATCCCCGCAAGACTGTCTTAGCCATTTCTACTACATACTCCCAATACTTCTGATCCTGAGGCAAGATGTCTTGCGTCCCCCGCGGAGTTTGAACTGGAAAATCAGACTTTGGCTTTTTAGCTTTGCTAGCTGCCACTGTCTTGGTGTGTTTCGTTTGCACTGGTTTATCCACCATCGGTCAACTGTTATCTGTTGTAAGTACCCTTGTCAAGCTCTTAGCGTTCTTAGTCAGAGACCTCAAAGTGACACAAACCCCAGGCGACTGGACTCAAAGACGTCAATCCGATCGAAGGGAAAGGCTCGAATCCACACCCGACCAACTATTTGATCTTTCGGTAGGACCCCCCAAGAACGCGAATCAGAACTCGCTGCCCGATTATCACCCAAGACAAAGTATTCTTCATCACCCAGCTCAATAGTTACGTCCCCACCCGTCCGGGTCCCTGAAGTTAAATAATCCGACTCGTCTATCACTGCCCCTTGCTCAAGCTGGCTATTGTGCACAACTACCCGGCCCTGCTCAACGCTAATTTTATCATGTGGCACACCGATCACCCGCTTAATGAAAAATTGGGAAGGATTATCTGGAAAACGAAAAACGATAACTTCGCCACGACGCGGCTCGCGCCAACGATATGATAACTCATCAATCACTAAATAATCACTGTGCTCAAAGTTTGGCTCCATCGAAGCCCCCCGGACAATGAAAGGTTGAACCAGAAAATATCGCACCGGCACAATGATGACAATTGCCACCAGAAATATCTTTACCAGCTCCCAAAAGAAGCTACCGATCACACCAAAAATAGAATGACTGGATTCGTTACTCATTGTGATTCATAAAAGTCTAACCAAACTAAAGTATTCACCTAGTATCATCTGTGACACCAACCCTGACAAGCCCAGCCTTTCCCTTACCGCACAGATAGGTGACTCACGTTTTCGAGTCGAGAGCGAGAGTGACCGGCTACCGGCGGGAAGGCAATGGGATCATTTACTCTTTTTCAAATGAATGGCGGGAGCAGCCGGGCGGCTCCCGCTTAAGGCTACGGTGGCTGCCGAGACAAGAGATAATGAGTTTGTCAGCCATAGTACGCAGCCAGTGAGCCTCCTAGCTATGTCATTCCATTCAGGTATACTCCTCTCATAATTAAGCTTTAGCCAGCGTTTAGTATGAAAAAACAGCGGCCGTCTTCAAGCGCGGAAAAGCGTATTCTGTGGGAAGTTAGACAACGCTACACACTTCAACCACCACGCCGAGGTAAACCAGCTCCCGGCAAAGGTACCACCAGCGCC
>JACZRJ010000128.1 GCA_022574795.1 Patescibacteria group bacterium
GTTGGCGGACTACGTTAGGCGAGCTTAGTTGCGCTACCGTAATGGTTGGCTCATAGCTCCTCACGGGAAATACGTAGGCCGGCTGCCTGGGCCGCTTTAACCAAGCCTTGATAATGCATTTTCTCGACGTCGACGATAGTGCCTTCTAAATCGAAGGCTGCCGCCTTAATTTCTATTGTCATGGTTGATTAGATTAGGTAGTCTTTATCAGATATGTCAAGTTATTGTGACACTGGTCACTGGTAGTATAACTGTCTTGACATGGTGCCGATATTCCATTATTTCTAAACTCTTATGAGAAATATCTATGAGGAGCGGTCGGCTGAATTACGGTCGGCGCTTAGCAACTTAGATGATTGGTATACTCAGATTGAGCAGGCCACCGAGATCATTAAGAGATCTTTTGAGCATGGTGGCACCGTGTATGTAGCTGGCAATGGGGGTTCAGCAACTCTGGCTCAGCATTTGTCTGATGAGTTAGTCGGTCGTTATAAAGCTGACCGTAAGCCCTTTCCCGTTGTGGCGCTGACGACTGATGGTGCTGTCCTGACTGTTATTGGGAATGATTATGGTTACGAACAGATATTTAGTAGACAGCTGGAGGCTTTGGGTAAGGAGGGAGATGTTTTTATTGGCTTCACGACTTCAGGTTCATCCGAAAACATTCTGAGAGCAACTACGGTAGCTCAAGAAAAAGGGATGAAGGTCATTGCTTTCACCGGAAACTTTGGCCCTTTTAAGGAACTGGCTGATCTAGCAGTAATTTCACCAGCCAAATCAACCGGTAGCATTCAAGAGCTTGATCTGCACGCCGTACATCTGATCTGTGAAGCTTTTGAGCCGGCCAAGGAGGAGCAGGCCTTGAAGATGAGTATGGATCGAATTGAGGAATTAGTGGGGACGTTTGCTTCAAAAAAGGTACTGATCATCGGCGACGTCATGATCGATCATTATATGGAGGGGACCGTCGATCGTATTAATCCGGAAGCACCGGTACCGATATTGAAGGTCAAGAGACATCGGGATATGACCGGTGGGGCGGGTAATACTGCTAAGAACGTGGCGGCACTGGGAGCGGTAACCCATTTGGTTAGCGTCGTTGGCAAAGATGACAATCGTAAGATTGTTGAAGGCGCGGCCAAGGCGGAAGGCTATACTACTTGGTTAATAGAGGACGGCAGCCGGCCGACTATTCGCAAAGAGCGATATCTGGTTAACAATCAACAGTTGCTCCGCATTGATCGTGAGGAGACCCACGACATCGATGAGGAAATAGCCGGACAGGTCGTCGATCAAATGCAGCAAATCGTGGCTGATGGCATCGACGGCATAATCGTTTCTGATTATGCGAAGGGCGTGATTACTGAAAAGGTGGCCAGGTCAATTATGAAGCTGGCCAAAAAATATAAAATACCGGTGGCGGCTGATGTAAAACCATCACGGATAGAGTTCTTTGCTGACGTTACCTTTGTGTCTCCCAATGTGAAGGAAGCGCATGAGTATTTAGGGCTTAATTCTCTTGAGCAAGGGGGTAAATCTCCGGAGCAGCTTGGTCAGATGATATACGAGCGTTGGCAGCTACCGTCATTTATTACGTTAGGGGCGCAGGGGGTGTACGCCTATATTTCTCCTCAGAAGCACTATCATGTTCCGCAATCGCATGCCGTTGAAGTGGCAGATGTTTCGGGGGCTGGAGATACTGCGATAGCGGCTCAAATGCTGGCTAAGTTGTCGGGAGCAACTGCTCAGGAAATCGCCTTGATTAGTAATGCAGCTGGTGCAGTGGTTGTTCAAAAATCAGGCAGTGTTGGGATCTCGCCTGAGGAGCTCAAATTGACCTTGATGTATAAGAAATAGGGTTACGTTAGCTACCTTTGTGATACATTTATTCTATGAAACCGAGTAAAATTGCCAAGAAGATAACTACCCGGGCTGGGTTAGCCCAGCGGGTAGCCGCCTGGCGAGCTGAAGGTAAGATCGTCGGTTTTACCTCGGGCTCCTTCGACATTATCCATGCCGGACACGTGGCCTATTTAGAAAAAGCCAAAGAGCAGTGTGACATTTTAATTGCTGCAGTTAACACGGATGCATCAGTTAAATCATATAAAGGAGAAGATCGGCCGTTAATCCCCGAAGAGTATCGGGTGAAGATGATGGCAGCGCTGGAGAGCATCGATTACGTGTTTACCTTTGATGAGCGCCGTAACCGCAAGAATTTGGAGGTACTAAAGCCGTCACTGTACATTAAGGCAGGGGACTATACGCCAGCTGAGTTAACGAGCAGTGACGTGGTTAAAAAGTATGGCGGGGATATTCTGATCCTTCCCCTAGAAGAGGGATTTTCTACCACTAATCTGATCGACAAGATTGTGGCAGTGTTCGGTGGCCAGGAGGCATATGGTCAGCAGGCGGCTAGTAAGGCGGTCACAACGCAAGAAGCGACCGTTAAAGCAAGCACCGAAAGTCGGGAGCCAGCTAAGGCGGTGTTGATTGATCGGGATGGCACGATTAATGAGGAGCTTGAGTTTTTGCACGAGCCGGAGAAGTTCAAACTGACTTCCCAGGCAGGAGAGGGTTTAAAGAAATTTCAGGAGCTGGGTTACAAGATTGTAGTTATAACGACGCAGGGTGGAATTGGTCTGGGTTACTTCACCAAGGAGGATTTTTATAAAGTGAACGGCGAGATGTTCAAACAGCTTAAACCCTACGATATTGTTATTGATAAAATTTACTTTGCTACCAAAGCCAAAACAGAAGCTGGCGGTAATCCGAAGGAGGCTCTGATCGAA
>JACZRJ010000129.1 GCA_022574795.1 Patescibacteria group bacterium
GCTGAAATCGAGGGTTGCGTGGTGTGTACTTCTATTCCAGAAGCTTTGGCTCGGGCTCGAGAGTACGGCAAAGATACTTTTATTATCGGTGGAGCCAGTATCTATGAGCAGATGCTACCGTTGGTGAATACTATGCACCTATCCTTCATCAAAAAGGATTACCCGGGCGACAAATATTTTCCGAAATTCAGTAAGGCTGAGTGGCAACAAACTGCTGAGAAAGAATTTGATGAATTTACTTTCGTGACTTTAGAGAGAAAAAAATGAGTTCCTTGAAGAAAACTGATCCTGACGTAGCGGCTATCATCGGCCGTGAAGAGGAGCGACAGCAATCAACGTTGTCGTTGATTCCTTCAGAAAACTTTTTCTCGCCGGCCGTACGCGAGGCAGTCGGTTCGGTGATGTCGCACAAATACTCGGAGGGAAATATTGGCAAGCGCTACTACGAAGGCAATGAGCAGGTGGATGAGTTGGAATCGTTGGCCATTGCTCGGGCCAAGGAGGTATTTATGTTGCCGGCTGATTGGGAAGTCAACGTTCAGGCTTTATCGGGAAGTAATGCCAACTTGGCGGTGTACCTAGCCTTACTCAAACGTGATGACATGCTCATGGGAATGTATTTACCAGATGGAGGTCATTTGTCCCACGGCTGGTCATTTGAACCTGATCCTGAAATTAGGTCGGCCGACGTAGCTTCAGGCCGCATGGTTTATTTGGGAGGCAGCCGCAAGGTAAATATTACCTCGCGCATGTTCAAGGTGGTGCAGTATAAAACTGATCCTAAGACCAGAATTTTTAATTACAACGAAATAGCTAAAATCGCGGCGGAGTATAAGCCCAGAATGTTAATTACTGGCGGGACCGCCTACCCACGCAATATTGACTACGTGCGCATCAAGGAGATCGCCAAGAAGGTGGGGGCTTTCTATTTGGCCGATATCGCTCATGAGGCTGGGCTGGTAGCAGCAGCGGTGGTACCTTCCCCGATTGGTATTGCGGATGTCGTAACCATGACAACTCACAAAACATTGCGGGCGGGACGGGGTGCTATTATTTTTTCTTCTGCTGAGCTGATGAAAAAAATTAATCGGGCGATCTTGCCGGGTTTACAGGGAGGCCCACACAATCATAACCTGGCTGGTATTTGCGTTGGTTTAGGCGAGGCGGCTCAGCCCTCCTTTCGCCGCTATGCTCAAACGGTGGTGGCCAACGCTCAGCGATTAGCTGGTGAGCTATGGAAGCACGACTTTGAGCTGGTGGCAGGTGGAACTGATAAGCACTTGGTCTTGATTGATTTACATACCAAGCCTTTGCTTGGCCGTTCGTTTGCCAGAGCCTTAGCGGCAGCCGGCATAGTAACAAATGCTAATTCAGTACCACAGGAGATCAGGGGGCCGGCAGATCCATCAGGACTGCGCCTGGGAACTCCCTGGGTGACAACGCAGGGTATGGGTCAGCCAGAGATGACCAAGATCGCCGCCTGGATGAATGAGGTTATGGCAGTGGCGGCACAGTGGTCCGAGCTGCCCGCTGCAGAATTCGATGATCAGCTAGCCCAGTCCCCAGAGCTCAAGCGGATAGCCATGGAAGTGAGGGTGTTGTGCGAAAAGTATCCCCTGCCGTTTACAGCCGAGGTTCGCGCCGAGGCTACCTCGGAGTAAAAAAACGACCCGGTTGTTATGACACGGGTCGTAAAAGTAGGTACAACAAGGTTGGCACGCTAGTAATGGAAGCCGGTATCGGCGAGTGCGGCCTTGGTTAGTCCATTGTCGAGCTGACCGTCAGTGACAAGCTGGCGGACTTGCTCTCGGGAAAAGAACCTCACGTCGCCGATCATCTCACAATCCTCAAGTTTTTGTTCACCGACGCCAGTCACGTCGGCAGAGACAATCCATTGGGAGTGCGCGAAAAAGGTGGGGTTAGCGTTCACACGGCTCACAATTTTCTTGTTGGCTAGGGTGAAGCCAGCCTCGGACAACGCTTCGAGATCGGCAGCAGCCATGATGACCTCAGCGAGAGGTCGATCATCTCCTGATACCGAGGGAGGAATACCCTGGGGTAGCTCCCACTTCAATTCGCCGAGTTGTCCGGCCAGCTCGTGCCAGCGCTGTTCATTATCAAGGCAGGCGGTGTACTCTGTGCTGTCTGGCTCGATTCTCTTGCTCACCAGACGAAAATTCTGAACCAGGCCCACTTTGTCATTCAGTCTGGCAACAATAATGACCCCAGGGTTTTCGATAATGATCGGCTGCTCATACAGATCACACATTTGCCCATCGAGGTATTTTTGGACGATGATCCAGAGGACAGCAAAGCCCCGAGGATTTACAAAACCTCGCTCGCCCTGGGCGGTATTACGCCAGCCTAATAGCGGTTGCCCGAAATGGTTCTCTCTGGCCTTGTCGCCAGAGTTCAGGAGGCGAGCACCGCCTAGTTTCTCTGGTTTTTCCATCTGGCTTCTCCTTGTGTTGGACAACGAACATAGTGCTCAAGATGACGCTCCGAGCGATTTACTTTTTATCATATTAATGACCTATTGTCAAGAAGTGATTAGTGGCTGCACTACGTGCCAACTCTCATTACCTAAATCTTGCCGGGTGCGCTCTTGACCCCGTCGCCCGGGCAGGCATCGATGCAGTCGGGCGTGCCGTCGCCGTCGCCGTCGTCGTCCGGCGTACCGCAACCACAGATCCCGGGGCTGAGCTTGTCGATGTCATCGGGACAGGGGTCGATGCAGTCTTTGGTGCTGTCGTAGTCCGAGTCATCGTCGGGCGTGCCGCAGCCGCA
>JACZRJ010000008.1 GCA_022574795.1 Patescibacteria group bacterium
CCTCCAGGGCCCGGATAATACGACGTTTATGGTGCGCTTCAACAAATTGCTGAGCCTTAGGATCCTTAGCCAGCAACTTCTCATACAATAGTTTTGTGTCTTGGCGCTCTAACTGCCGCCGTAAGGTAGCATCAGGCTGCACCGACGGAATCTGATACTCATTAATAATACTATCGACGTACAGCATCGTGCCCCCAACCAGCAGGGGAGTGCTTCCCGCTGCTAGAATATGCTGTATGGCCCGCCAGGCATAGTCTTGCCACTGGGCCAAGGTAATTGGTTTATCTGGTGGCGTGATATTAAGGAGATAATGTTCAACACCCTGGATTACATCAGGTTGTAAATAGTGATGCGGCTCTAGGGTAGCACTAAGCTCTACGGGGGTAGCCGTACCAATATTCATGCCAGCGTAAATTTGTCGGGAATCAGCGGACACAACCGCCCCGTTTAAGCGGCCAGCTAGCTGTATCGCATATTCTGTTTTGCCGCTGGCCGTTGGGCCAACCACAGCTATAAGTTTCGGTTTTATCATACGGTCATACGATTAGAGGGATACTTGCTATACTAAACACCAACCAACTATGTCAAAACTAACCATTCTGGCCTTACTCATCATAGTAGCTGCCCTCATCTTCAGCGGCGTTATTGAGATTAAAGTCTTTCCCAGCAGAATAGTCGAGGCGCCAAAGAGGATCAAGGAGACAGTCTTTGACAAAAGCTTCGTAGCCCGGGCCCGAGTCCTGGGGGTGAATCTTAAACGTACCGGAGAGCAACTACTCGTTCGCGACGAGGAGAAAAAAATTGACCTCGTCTTGCTCTATGTCCAGCTCGACGCTGAGCGCCTCAGTAAACTTGTCGATGAGCAGGCTGATATCAATCAACTCACCATTGAGGGCACCCTCTTGGCCAAAAGCCTTGAGCGAGTTCGAGACGTTACCAAGACTGCCCCCGAGGATACCTTGGATGCTATCAAAGACGAGGCTGCCAAAACGATGACTTCAGCCCAGGAGGCTCTCACCCTGCTAAGCAAGCAAGCCGAGCAATTGAAGGAGTCTCAGGAGCAATTTTCCAACCTGATCAAAGCAATCGACGAGCAAATGAGCCGCCTTGGCGAGGCTGAGTATTTTGATACTGGTACAGTTAAGTCAGCCACCGACAAGGCTGATCAGACACCTGCCAAGACCTCAGCGGCCAGCCCAAACAGCGACACCGAGGAAGTACCGCTATCCTTCTAGTGGCCAGCATGCCAAGCACAGGCACCAAGACTATCAACATTAAAGAAGCGCTAACGGTCGGTTGGCAGTCCTGGAAAAGAAACTTCCTTTTTTTTATTGGGGTCATGGTGCTGGTTTATCTAATTCCAGCGATTCCTGTGTTGACACTAGAGCTCGTTGGCGGATTCATCGTCGAACTATTTCTCCTCGGCACCGCCCTGATACTACGCCTGCTTATTTGGCTGGGGTTAATCAAAATCGCCCTATTAGTCTCCGCCAATCAACCAGCCCGGTTAGGCTATCTATTTAATCAATCTGCCAAGCTAATAAAGTTCGCCGTAGCCAACTTAATCGTCAGCTTGATTACTATCGTCGGCTATCTACTCCTCATCGTGCCGGGGGTCATCTGGGCACTGAAATATCAACTGGTCCCATTTTTAATAGCGGATAAAGGACTCGGACCAATCGCGGCCTTACGCCAGAGTGCCCGACTAACGCAGGGCGCCAAGCTACAACTGTTTTACTTGCTACTGGCAACCACCCTGATTAATTTCGTCGGAGCCCTCGCCTTGGGGCTTGGCCTATTTATTACTGTTCCGCTGACCATTGTTGCCCAAGCGCATGTCTACCGTCAGTTGCTTGCGCAAGAAGAATCTGCCTAAAAAGTAGCTCAGGATACTTACGCCCGCTCAGCAATTGTTGTCGTTAGCTTGGAGATGACTTTATCAATTGATTGGCCTCCTTCATCGCCCTGCACACGGGAGCGCACGGCCACGGTGTTTGCCTCAACTTCTTTCTTGCCCACGATCAACATCACCGGCACTTTCATCGTCTCGGCCTCGCGAATTTTCTTGCCAATTGATTCACCTCGCTCATTGAGCTCGACTCTAATACCGGCGCTGTGTACCTGCTCAGCGATCCCGGCAGCATAGTCCAGTTGCTGGTCACTGATCGGCAGCACCGCCACTTGAGTGGGGGAGAGCCAGAGCGGTAGAGCGCCAGCGTAATGTTCGAGCAGGATAGCCATAAATCTCTCGACGGAGCCGAGGATGGCCCGATGAATCATTACCGGTGTTTGACTTTTACCACTGGCATCAATGTAGCTTAAGCCGAATCTGCCCGGCATATTAAAATCAAGCTGAATTGTCGCCAGTTGCCACTCTCGCTTAAGGGAGTCCTTAGCGACGAAGTCTATCTTAGGCCCATAAAAAGCAGCGGCACCCTCATCCACCACACAACTGACGCCAACAGCCTCAAGGGCTTCTCGTAACTGAGTTTCAGCTTCTTGCCAGATCTGATCATCGCCCAGGTACTTATCAACGTCGCCACTACCCCTGATTGACAGATGCACCACCATCTCAAAATCAAATACTTTGTAAAACGACTGGACGATATCCATGACGATTCTTACCTCATCTTTAATCTGATCAGGTCGACAAAAGATATGAGCGTCATCCTGAGTAATACTTCGTACCCGAATAAGCCCCAAAAGCTCTCCGGCTTGTTCGTCCCGATACACCATCGTCACTTCGGAATACCGCAGTGGTAAATCTCGATAGCTTCGAGGTTGGCTGGCATAGATCTGAGTATGATGGGGGCAATTCATAGGTTTGATGACGAAAGTTTCATCACCCTTACCTTTCACTGTAAAAAGATGCTCCTGAAACTTTTCCCAGTGACCGCTAGTGCGATACAGGTCTGCCTTGGTGATATGAGGAATCGTCACTCGCTCAAAGCCCAGCGGAACCTGCAGCGATTGCAGCCATGATTCCAGCTCGTCACGAATCACCGTGCCTCGCGGTGTAAATAATGGTAAGCCAGGACCAACCAGGGGAGAGAAGGTAAATAAGTCGAGCTGCTGGCCAAGTTTACGATGATCTCGCTTGGTAGCTTCCTCCAGAAGATTTTGGTGCTCTGCCAGCTCCTGCTTAGAGGCAAAGAGTAGGCCATAGATTCGTTGTAGCTGCGGTTTGCTCGTATCCCCCCGCCAATAAACTCCAGCTAGACGGGTTAGTTTGAAATGACCAATTTTGCTGGTCGAGGCAACGTGCCCACCCTTGCATAAAGTAACGAAGAAACCGTCACCCATGTCTGATACGCCAACAGCGTCATCCTCAAACTCTTCGATGAGCTCAAGTTTATAGGGGTCATGAGCAAATAGCTTTCTTGCTTCATCTTTGTCGACCTCACGGTGGGTAATAGCCAAGTCGCTTGATTTAATTTTCTCCATCTCCCGCTCAAGTTTTTTTAGATCGTTCTCAGTCCAGTTAGTCTCAACGTCAAGATCATGAAAAAATCCATCTTTGGTAGCGGGTCCAATCCCCAGCTTAGTTTCTGGCTTAAGTTTCGTTGACGCCGCCGCCAACACATGGGCGGCCGTATGACGCATTTTTGTTAATTGGTCGTCGTTGTCGTCAGTCATAAAACAGTTTCTCTATCGCTAGCCAGTTGAGCATGAGCGCTCGTCTCAACTGTAATTAGTCAACGACGATAATTTACTAACGACACTATGGCGTACTCTTGACAACTATCTCAGTCGCGCTCGGCCGACTTGGCACGGTGGCGACCCAGAAGGGGGACAGGGAAACATCGACCTGGGCTACGCTATCGTAATCCTCAATTTTGGCAACTACCTCAGCGGCGGTTAGCCCAGCTAATTGATCTGAGGATAACAGCGTCGACTCGATTGAGCGAACAAACGAGCCCGTCAGGGTAGTAGCGACAATTGCCGTCTGCTGATCAAAGTCTGCCGCGGAAAAACTGGTTGCGAATGACTGAGGATCATACGTTACAAAAGTTTCATTGGCCGCTGCCTCGGCTTGAAGTTTAAGCAACGTTAAACTCAGCAAATCATTTTCATCGACGACAAAGGCTCGCGCCCGAACACGCACTGACACCGAGAACGAGGTGGGGTAACTACCAACTTGTGCCGAAACAATCTCCTCTTCAATATCAATAGTACTGAGCTCATCTCGCACCGGTACATTACCAGCAGCCTCAATCAATTTCTGTAAGACCTGCTCTTTAGCTTGCGCCAAAACCTGCTCGCGTCCCTGCGAGTGCTCTGCCTGGGTTAACGGCCGGTCCAGCACCTCTCCGCCAGAAAAAGTTGTCGTGCTTTGTGCCCAAACAAATTTCTGTCGCTCGCTGGTGAGTTTGTCCACCACAAACCTACCCGCTGACACGTTTCCGGCAGCACCCTTTTCCTTAGCCGTCA
The DNA here is from genome assembly GCA_022574795.1 of Patescibacteria group bacterium. Lineage (GTDB taxonomy): Bacteria > Patescibacteriota > Andersenbacteria > UBA10190 > UBA10190 > JACZRJ01. The sequence goes on from JACZRJ010000008.1 coordinate 4,432, forward strand.
CCGTTACCGAAACCGTATCTTGCGCGGGGATAGTAACTGCCGCATCAGTCAAAAAGAAGACCCCACTTGCTTCGTGACGTAAATGCGTCTGCGGGAGTAATTCCTGGTCCTCAAAGCGATTATTAGTAAGGGTTACTGTGCCCCGGGCGAAATCCTCCTGCGGCTCACCCCCACTACGCTGCCAGGTCTTCTCGGCAAAAGCCTTGGCCTCAACAGTTGTCGCCGGCAGCAGCAGGCTAACAAAATCAGGCTGCTGGGCCTCACCAGATATTTGAACTTCTTGAGTCATGGTGCGCTCGATTGTGGCTGGCGTGATGGTAATAGTGGCCTGCGGTAAAAATACATAACCCGTTGCCACCGCAGCTAAGCTAGCAACACCAAGAAATAATAGTAGTAGAAAAATGAATCGCATCGTAACTTGTCAGTATAAGAGTAGTAAAACCACAGTCCAGTCGCCCTGACCCAAGCACTACCGCTTATCGTTCCCAGGGTACCGTTACTGTAAATGAATTGATTCTCCACCAACGAGCTTTCTCAGCAAAGTTAGGGTTGCGGCGTCAGACTTAAGACTATGAGTTGTTGGAATCCGAATCCGTTTGCCGTCAATAATCATTACTAGCTCAACAGCTGCGCCATCTTTAACAGTCTGCTTCTTTAAAGTTCTGTTGAGCTGCTTCAGCTGCGCTCGACTGAACTGAGCAGGTAATTGAATAGTCAGATTCTGGGCAGCTATTGGTTGCCTAGTGAGCGCCTTCTTGCCGGCAGGTTTAATTATGACTGGCGCAGGTGTTTTGCCTTCCGTCTCCTGCTGCCCGCGACCGGCTAAGCGCGTCAGTGTTTCCTCATTGAGTGGCCAGGCCTCATCGGTGAGTAGTTTCGGTTCACCATCCTTATCGCTGATTTTCCCCTCAACAATGACCGCTGCGCCATCCACCCAGAGATCTTTTGTTTTCTTCAGCAGGTTAGGGAATATTAGTAGCTCAACGCCTGCGGTCATGTCCTCGATGGTGACAAACATCATCGGATCTCCTTTTTTCGTCGTTATTCTAACGATCCGGCTAATCACCCCAGCTAAACGCACTGGCTGCCTCTGCCCAGCATTGGCCAGATCCACCAGGGGCACAACCAGCCCTTCGAGCTCTTGTTGCCTCTGGGCCAGCGGATGATCTGACACGTACATACCGAGTAACTCTTTTTCCCAAAGTAACTTTTGCTGGCTATCAATTGGGGTCGCCTCGACCAGGGTGAGTTTAGGCACGGGCGCGTCAGCTACCGTGGCAAACAAATCCTGCTGACCCTCCTCACCGCTCTTATGCAAGGCTCGATTAAACGTTAATAATTGCTCGATGTTAGCTAACACCACCTGGCGGTCAGCCAGTGAATCGAAGGCGCCCGCTTTAGCTAAACTTTCAACCGCTTTACGATTGAGTGCATTCGAACCCACCCGAGTAAAAACGTCAGCTAAATCAGTAAATTTTCCCTCTGCCCGCTCGGCAATAATTGCTTCCACCACATTGTGACCCAAGTTCTTGATCGCCCCGAGACCGAAACGGATCGCCACCTGGGCTTGATCTGTAGAATCACCTGAGGAAGTTGTCTCGCCCAACTCAGTCACGGTAAAGGTCCTGTCGCTTTCGTTCACGTCGGGTGGCAGAATTGTTAATCCCAGCGATAGGGCCTCAGCGATTTCTATCCCAGCTCGGTCCATATTACCTTCATCGCTCGTCAGCAACGATGCCATAAACTCCGCCGGGTAGGTCGCCTTCAAATATGCCGTTTGGTAGGCGATCATCGCATAGCAAGTGGCATGAGCGCGATTAAATCCGTAGCGGGCAAACGGCACGATGAATTCCCAGACTTGCCGAGCAATTTGCCGAGACACCTTACTATTCGACGTGGCACCATCAACAAACTTTTCTCGCTGCTCATCCAATAAGGCCTTGATTTTCTTACCCACAGCTTTTCGTAAGATGTCAGCCTCGGCATAGCTAAAGCCAGCGAACTGGCGTGCAATTTCCAGAACCTGATCCTGGGTAACGATCACGCCATAAGTTTTCTCCAAGATAGGTTGTAGCTGCGGGTGTAGATAGGTGATTTCCTTTTTGCCTTGCTTGGCCGCAATAAAATCAGGGATGGAATCCATTGGTCCCGGACGATACAAGGCTACCATCGAAATAATATCCTCAAATTCAGTTGGCCTCAGCTCCCGCAAATACCTCTTCATGCCACTCGACTCAAGCTGAAACACACCAGTCGTTTTTCCTGCTTGCAGCAGCCGGTAGGTCTTCTTGTCAGCTAATGGTAAAGCATCAATATCGATCTCGATATTGTGGCGCTGCTTTACCCGATCGACGGTATCCTGAATAATTGTCAGGTTTTTTAAGCCCAGAAAATCCATTTTGAGCAGGCCTAATTGTTCAACTGCTCCCATCGCATACTGAGTCACAGTAGCTCGCTGCGAGGCAGGCAAATCCTTTTGCTCAGCCGAGTTGGCCAGTTGCAGCGGAACATGTTCGATGAGTGGCTCTTCGGTGATAACCACTCCGGCCGCATGAGTAGAAGCATGCCGACACACACCCTCCAATTTACGTGCGGTTTCTATCAACGTAACCACTTGAGGATCCGACTCGTACAACTCCTTCAGTTCAGGGGAAGCCTTCAGGGCTACTTCCAAATTCATCATCGGGGGAATTGCCTTGGCCACGGTGTCACAGAAAGCGTAGGGATACCCCAGAGCTCGGCCGGCGTCTCTCACCGCAGCCCGAGCTGCCATTGTACCGAAGGTAATAATCTGGGCGACGTGCTCGTGCCCGTATTTTTCACGAACGTAGCTAATAATTTCGTCGCGTCTATCGTCAGCGAAATCAAGATCGATATCTGGCATCGATAATCTTTCTGGGTTGAGAAACCGCTCAAACAACAAATGATATTTCAGCGGATCGATATTGGTAATGTTATTGAGGTATGAGACTAAGCTACCAGCTGCGCTACCGCGTCCCGGACCAACGAGAATTCCTCGCCGCTTCGCCTCATTGACGAAATCAGCCACAATCAAAAAATATGATGCTAGGCCAGTTTTCTTAATGACACTTAGTTCATAATCGAGACGCTCTCTAGCCTCCGCTGGCAAAGTATCCGCATAGCGTTCATCCAAACCAGCTTCACTGTGTTGGCGTAATACCTGGTCAGCTGTTACGCCCTTGGGCAGGGGATAGTGCGGCAGACGGTTGACGCCAAATTCTATTTCGACGTTGCACATCTCGGCTATCTTTTGGGTGTTATCGACTGCCTGGGGATAGCGCTTCCAGGCCTCCTTCATATCATCGGGACTCGTCAGAGAATAATCATCACTCAGCATCGACAGGCGCTCTGTGTCACTAACCGTTTTTCCGGTTTGAACGCAAATCAGGACATCCTGCGCCTGGGCATCATCAGCGTGAATGTAGTGACTATCAGCTGTAGCTACTAACGATAGCTTGTGCTTGCGGCTCAGCCCAATCAGCGCCTCGTTCACTATTTTTTGTTCCGGCAAATTGGGATGGTGCTGCACTTCAAGATAGAAACGCTCTCGGCCGAACACCTCTTGATGCCAAGCCAGGAGCTGCTCAACATCAGCTTCACGCTTTTCGAGTATGGCGCGTGAAATATCACTGTTCAGACATCCCGACAATACGATCAAGCCCTCGCTATACTTTTTGAGTAACGGATAATCAATTCTGGGCTTGTAGTAGTAGCCAGACAAGTGTGCCAGCGAGGTCAGTTTGATTAAATTTTTATATCCAGCATTATTCTGCGCCAGCAAGGTCAGGTGACGATAAGTAGCATCAATTTTACCGCGCTTTTTTTCATGACCATTGGGCGCCAAGTAAGCTTCAAAGCCTATGATCGGTTTTATTCCGCACTCCCCAGCCGCTTGATAAAATTCAATAATACCGTACATAGCACCGTGATCCGTCAGCGCCAGCGAATCCATCCCCAGCTCCTTGGCTCGCACTAGTAGAGGATTAATCTTACCCAGCCCGTCCAGCAGGGAATAGTGAGAGTGAACGTGCAAATGTGTAAAGTCAGACACAATCCAATAATAATTACGGTGTAAGAGGCCTACCCAGACCGATAAAGCGCTTACTTATCTCCTACCTGCTGGCAGGGACAGGACAAGGTGTAGCAATTTCTGGTGCCGTGGGCAAGTCAGTAAGTATACAGGAGTATAAAAAGGCGCAAGCAAACTATTGTGGTAATAAAAAGGTTGAGACGCCAGGTGGTTAGTGGTACGCAGAATACTGTGCGCTCCATCGAAGTCTTAAAATCTTTAGATTGGGTTCTAGCCGGCGCTGCTCTGCTACTAGTTCTGTTGAGTTTAGCTGTGCTCGTCAGCTCGGCTATACCATCACAAGAGTGGACCTCCTCCCGCTTCGTCAAGCAGTCGTTTGCCGCCATCGTTTCCCTCATTGCCGCCTTTGTCATCGCCAAACTGCCGTACCACAGTCTGCGCCGGTATGCCTTACTGATCTATGGGATTGCTCTACTGGGTTTAATAACTGTCTTTCTTACCGGACAAGTAATTCGAGGCACGGTGAGTCGATTGGAGATAGCCGGATTGCAGATCCAGCCCTCTGAGTTCATGAAAGTTGCGCTAGTGATTACTTTGGCCTGGTTTTTATCACGAACGTCTCGTCTGTCATGGCGACAAGTTATCATTTCAGCGTTAATGTTCGCCGCTCCGATTCTGTTGATTGCCATCGAGCCGGATCTAGGTGTGGCGATGCTATTACTGGCGCTCTGGGCCAGCTTACTTGTTTTCAGTGGGCTATCATGGTCCGCGATATCAGGCTTGAGTGTTATTGCGCTCGCTGCGGCGCTCGCTAGTTGGCGCTGGCTGCTGGCCGACTACCAACAAGAGCGTCTGTTAATATTTCTCGATCCCTCGCGTGATCCCTTAGGGGCGGGCTATAATATTTTGCAATCGATCGTGGCCCTTGGCTCGGGGCGTATTGTTGGTCGCGGTCTCGGGCATGGCCCGCAGTCACAGTTGGAGTTCCTGCCTGAGCGACATACCGACTTCATCCTCTCTAGTATCGGAGAAGAATTAGGCTTCATCGGCGTGTTCTTAATTTTGCTGTTGTACGGCATCCTGCTCTGGAGGATTCTTCGTATTGCCCAGACTACCAATGATAATTTCGGCCGTCTGCTTGCCACCGGGACCTTCACCATCCTGTTGATTAGCCTAACTGTTAGTGCGGGCATGAATATGGGATTGATTCCGGTGACCGGAATACCACTTCCTATGCTCAGCTATGGTGGGTCAAGTTTACTGAGCACATTTGTTTTACTCGGGCTGGTACAATCTGTCCACGTGTATAGCAAATGGGCTCAGTCGCCACCAATGGAAATCAGCAACCTCACCTGATGATACCGCCATTGGTGACGACCACATTTAGTGTACATAATGAGGCATCTGGAGATTGACAAAACCATTTTATTGAGCTACCATTAACTTGCTATGGAGTTCAGTGGAAACCAACATTTCGTTCAGCGCTGTCCCTTTTGCAGTGCCGAGTATGATCTCGATGACGCCAAAGTCATTGCCGAGCAGGATGAGTCTACGATGGTCTACGTCTCCTGTGCTGACTGCGAGAGTTCAATCATTGCTCTGGTAGCAATGTCAGCGATGGGAGTAGTCAGCCTTGGGTTAGTAACTGACATGACCGAAGCAGACACTAAGCAATTTATGGATCAAAAAGACATTTCCAGTGATGAATTACTGTCCATGTACGAACTGCTTGAAAAGAATACCCTCCAAGCCTTCAAGAAATTGACTGGTACCGTAAAATAGCCTAGGCTTCACCTTTTAGGTAGGACAAAACATAACACTGACAGGTAAGGGAAATTTTTAGTAGATATCTTTATCGAACCGTATATTTCAGATGAACAAGGAAGCAGCACCAAAACTTCAGGGAAAAACTAGAACAGGCAAAGCGGCAGCTTCTCGCGCAGCTGGTGCTATTCCGGGCGTGTTATATGGACATGGCATCAAAAATGCTTCCCTTGAGATCGAGGCCAAGGCTTTTAGAACTGTGTTTGACGAAGCCGGTCAGACAACTCTAATTGACCTAACAGTCGGCCAGCAGGGTCATAATGTCCTTATTCGAGAGGTACAATTACATCCAGTGCGCAGCCACATTATGCATGTAGATTTTTACCAAGTTAACATGAAAGAGAAGGTCACGACTGATGTGCCGCTGATATTTACCGGAGAATCTATCGCGGTAAAGGACCACAGTGGCGTGCTGCTACGAAACTTCGACACCGTTGAGGTGGAAGCACTGCCAGCTGATTTACCACGCCACCTAACTGTTGATATCAGTCAGCTGAAAAATTTCGAGGACGT
>JACZRJ010000130.1 GCA_022574795.1 Patescibacteria group bacterium
CAGCGAGAGCATTCGTGCTACATGCTCTTACGGTGCATGCCGTAGCAAAGACTATGGGGGATTGGGAATTTGAGACCGTCGAAGATTTTATAGATAGCGTATTAGATCATGAAATACCTCATGTTGAGGAACATTCCTCAATTGAAGCCAAAATCGTCAAGCCTCATTAACCAGGAGAATCAATGATGATTAAGCATATAGGTTTCACTGTAACCCGGAGAGCTCTCACCAAGGATCAGATGAAGAGCTTGAAGGATCTTATAGGCAGCCTCCTTGACAAGAACATCGAGCAATGGCTTCATCATGGCGATTGCGTTGGAGCTGATGCTGTGGCCTACGAGGCGCCGAATACCCCCGGTGCGCGAGCGACCCAGGTAGCCATCTGCCTCGGTGGCCGCGAGCTTGAAGAAGGCCAGGTAGCGCTCTTCGCCCGGATCGCGGTACAGCGTGACGATGTCCTGCACGGGATGGATGGCGGTCTCCTCCGGCAGCATGGTCCAGTTCAGCCCGTCGGGCGAGGCGGCGAACTGCATCCGGTCGGGCCGTCCCCACCAGCCCAGCTTGTAGCGTTGCTGCCGCGGCCGGAACTGTTTGCCCTCGTCGATGACTGTCACACCGTACGCGATCGAGGGATGGTCCCAAACGATGCGCGGCGGTCGCTCCCAATGGAGGCCGTCGTCCGATTCCATGTAGGCGACGACCGAAGCGTCGCCCTGGCCCTGCGTTCGTCGGGCGTTGTACCAGATGCGGAAGCGGCCGCTGTCCGGATCGCGCAGGACGGTGCAGTAGGGCTGCCAGTTGCCGTCCCCGCTGGTGACCACCGGCCCGGCCGACCTACGGGTAAAATCAACAGATTTTTCTGACGGCGCTAACACCTGGGCACTCGGCGCGACCAATGGATCGGACCAGGTAAAGTGGGAATTTTCACCCGACAGCACCACCTGGACAACTTTCAGCGCGGCTGATACCTTATTTACGCTCGCCGACGACGTCATCCAGGGCGCCACCAGCGACCTTTTCCTGCGCTTAACCTTACCCACCACCACTTCAGCCAATGCCGAGCACACTTCAACCGTAACCATTGTCGCTACCACCCCTTAACTTAACCAACCATGAATACACTTCGTAAAATTGTAATAGTTTCCCTAATCAGCCTAACGGCCCTAGCACCAGTTGTTGCTTTAGCCAAAGTCGGCGTCGGCGTCGGTCTAGGCAAGGTCAACATTGACGAGAGCCTCAAGCCCGGCGGCATTTATAAACTGCCAACTCTGCCGGTCTTGAATACCGGCGACGAACCCGGCGATTACGAAGTCGAAGTAACCTATCTCACCGATCAGCCAGAATTACGCCCGGCCGCCGATTGGTTTACCTTCAGCCCCAATCAATTTCACCTGGCCGCCGACAGCTCACAACCTGTCGAAGTCTCACTCACGCTGCCCGTCAACGCCCGCCCCGGCAACTATTTCGCTTTCCTAGAAGCGCATCCGATAACAACCGGTGAAGGCGTAACCATCGGCGTCGCCGCGGCCACCAAGCTCAACTTTACTATTAAGCCTTCTGGAGTTTTAGGAGCTTCCATTGAACGGGTACGCAGCTTCTTTACTACCACCAGCCCCACGTCTTACGTCATCCTGGGAATAATCATCGCCATCGTACTAATCGGCATTATTCGCCATTACCTTTCTTTCAATATCTCTCTCAAAAGAAAAGGGAAGGAAAAGGAAGCTGAAACTAAGGAGGATCAAGCTTGAACAAGCCCTGGCTGCTAGCCACATTCTTGGGTGCCCTAGTTCTGGTGGCAGGCTCAGCCCTGGCCAACAGCTCCCTGCTAACAGCCACCGTTCGGCCCAATCCGCTCTCTGTCACTATTGATGCGCCGGCTGATGTTTTAATAAACCAACAGTTCAACGTTAGCGCCGATATCCTCAACCGCGGCGCTGATACAATCGAACGCTCCCGCGTAACTCTGCACGCCCCGCGCGATGTGCAAGTTCAGCGCCGGCAGGTGCGTATTGGCAGCCTCACAGCGGGGGAGACCATTACCGTTAGCTGGCAACCCCGCGCCAGAAACATAGGTGACTTTGTCATGCTAGTTGAAGCAACCGGCGACTTAGCCAATGAAAATATATCCGCCACAGATTCTGCCATAGTGTCAGCCACCGACTCCTTTGCCCTGACTCTATTAAGGCAAATATTTAACCGCTAACTCCAAGAAAATTCGGTAAGGGATGAAAAATACGATTCCTATGTCTAGGGGAGATGGGAATTGCATCAAACCGCCAACCTAATGGGTTGATGGTTTCTGATTCTCACCTCTGTCAAACAAGGTAAAACTTACCTACTCCTGCTGTGGACATCCCACCTCATCACACCTTGATAGGGCTGGGTTGCCCAGAACGGATTTCACTTGCTCCCTGCCTGGGACGATTATCGAACTTTGAAATGGCTAGAGAAAGTCATTTATCCAGATATGTACGCTCAACAAGTAGATGAAGCACTAGCATTGGCTACCTAGTACCCCACTACTCGTCTCACTATAGTTTGTTGCACTCCGCAGGGTGAATCTGCCAAAGCGCTAAGCTTGACACAATGGTCTTGAAGTGTAAGTTTGCTAGTGGCTGATCACTAGTACTGAGCTACGTAAATTAATAAGCACATGAAGGTACACACTAAAGACATTCATCAAAGCTCTTTCAAATTGTTTGTGCGGGCCGCACTATCACTTCACTGTGTGAAGCGTTCAATCAAGATTGCTCTCGT
>JACZRJ010000131.1 GCA_022574795.1 Patescibacteria group bacterium
GGGGAAAAACTTCGAATGGGCGCAACTGGAGCCCAAAGGAGTATTGTTATGTCGAAGCATACTGAACTTCTGCACGCACTGGGAGAATATACGGTCAACCAGCTGCTGGCTCTTGGTGTCAAACTTGGAGGACCCCAGGTTGTAGAGAAGATCCTTGCTTGCAACCAGCTGACTTGTCAGTTTGGCAGGCAGGATGAACCAGGTCTGCTGACTGATGACGTTGACGCCGCTGTGGTGGCACGACTGAAGGCGACGATTGGTAATCACGGCGGAGTTGTCGACGAAGACTATGCGTTATTGGCACAACCCGATGGTTGTGGCTTCATCGACTCGGTTGCACAACAACTAGTTGCCTTTGGTGCTAATCAACGCAATTCATACCTGGTGGCGGTTCACTACGATCTGGCTTGGCCTAAGCAGATTGAGGCGGCCAATCTTGGTTGGATCACCGATTACGATGACAATCTGTTTTTTCTTGATCCGGCTGCCCAGTACTCTGACGAGTCCAAGCGTCGAGCCGCGCATCTAAGCCAAGTTCCGGCCGGTCAGAAGGAACAGCGTATGACACTGTTTGATCCGGAGGGAAAGCTGACAACGGAACAAGTGTTGGCCAAGCTGGACCAGATGAACCTGCGCCCGACGCTGTCGGCAGAGACCCTCGCCTTTGCCAAAGCTCAGCCGGACGTTCAGCGAAATAATCTACTCATTGGGCTTGGTTCTGTTTGGATAGATCGTCGCGGTGACCGCAACGTCCTTTGTCTGCACGCGGATTCGAATGGGCGCTTCCTGGACAGACGTTGGTATGACTCTCGTTGGATTTCACGCTGCCGTTTTCTGGCTGTCCCATTCTCCGCTAAAGCCACGGCCGGCACGCGCAAGTAGCTCTTGGACCATTGGGCACTCAATTCTTTGTACCCTTGGAACATTCAGACTTTTGCCCCGCGACATTAATTGAGATGTAGCGGGGTATTTTTTGTAATGCCGTTGCGAGGGCTAGAACACTCACCGTACAATAGACGACAGGTGTCACTATTAATTGACAAGTACCGAGGGCGTCGTTTTAATGAGATCTTATGAAGAGATCAGAGCTTTTTTTTGGCGCCGTCTTGCTGCCGATAGATTATTTCGCTTTGTTGCTGGCTGGAGCCTTGGCCTACTATTTGCGGGTCAATGCCACCGTCCAGGAGATTAGGCCGGCGTTATTTTTATTGGACTTGCCGTTTACGGAATATATGCAGTTAGTGGCGGTGGTGGCATTCGTTATTGTGGGTATTTTTGCCATGCAGGGTTTGTATGCCATGCAGGTAACCAGGCGTCTCTACCAGGAGATGTCCAGCATCTTTACTGGCGTGTCGTTTGGAGTCATGTTGTTGATCCTCTACATGTTCTTGAGTGCTGAGCTTTTCCAATCGCGCTTTATTCTGTTGGCGGCCTATGCCTTCTCCTTAATTTTTGTAGGCTTGGGGCGCTATCTGGTTCGGCATACGCAGCTTAGTTATCTCGAGCGCGGGGTAGGTATTTATCGAGTAGTGTTAGTGGGCAACAGTCGCTACGCTAAACAACTTCTGGAAATATTTTCACAACGTCCTGAATTGGGTTATCGCGTGGTGGGAGTTCCGGAGATAGTGCGGTGGGATATTCTGGAGGAGCTGTATAAACGACATGGTATTGATGAGGTAATTCAGGCTGATCCATCTTTGCCGGAAGAGGATAATTTGGTGCTGCTCGATTTCTGTGATAAATACAAAATTGATTACAAATATATTCCTAACTCTTTTGAGACTCACGCCGCTCATGTCAGCTATCGACAGATTGGCGGGGTGCCGGTTATGGCCTTGGAGCGAACACCCTTGGAGGGTTGGGGGCGAGTGGCTAAGCGGGGCATGGACATCTTTGGAGCGGTGTTCGGATTAGTGCTTATGGCCCCGTTGCTGGTGGCTACCGCGGTGGCCATTAAGCTTGAATCTGATGGTCCAGTTTTTTATCGGCAAACTCGGATCGGGCGTCATCGCCAGCCGTTTAGATTTTATAAGTTTCGCAGCATGTATTTGAAGTATAGTATCGGGGCTGAGTACGGCGGTGATAAAGCGAAAAAATTTGAGAAGGAATTAAAGAAAAAATCTAACGAGAGAACTGGGCCGCTATTCAAAATGAAAAACGATCCGCGGATAACGAAAGTCGGTCGATTCATTAGGCGTTGGCGCATTGATGAACTGCCCCAATTTTTCAATGTCATTCATGGCGAAATGAGCTTGTTGGGCCCACGACCTCATCTGCCAGCGGAGGTAGAGCAGTATACTAAACACCATCAAAAGTTGTTCAATATTAAGCCGGGCATGTCGGGTATGGCGCAGGTCAATGGCAACGCCGGTTTATCGTTTAGCCAGGAGGCCAGCCTTGATATTGGATATATTGAAGGATGGTCCTTGCGGCTCGATGTTATTTTGTTGTTGAAGACATTTGTGTTGTTGGTTCGGGATCGCAATGCGGTATGACCTTATGAGAGAGGGGAGGGTTCCCCTCTCTCATGACACTCGCTAACGCTCGTTGCTCTCTCCCCACTTGGTGGGCTCAGTTTGCTGGCGGAGCCAGCAAATTCGCCGACATTTTAAGTTAATGAAAGTACCTGACCTGACGCCTTCATTTCTTTCATTTCTTCATTTCGGGTTCCCTAAGACTTGCTGAAAAATTTGTGACAAAGGCTCTAAAGGCATAGTCTTTAGATATAAAAGAAGAAGGGCTTTGGCCTAATA
>JACZRJ010000132.1 GCA_022574795.1 Patescibacteria group bacterium
GGTCAGGCCGTACTTCTGTAAGGTATGAGCAGCCAGGCCTTCGCCTTCGGCTTGTAGGCCTAGTAAAATGTGCTCACTGCCGCCGTAGTCATGCTCTAAATTGCGCGCGGCGTGCCAGGCCAGCTCAAGAGCTTGCTTGGCGCGGGGCGACAAGTCGGGAGCTACCCCCTCGGGATACTCTTTTTGGTCTTTGAGCATGTTTTCGGTGAGGTAGTTGATCAGCTCGTCGGCTTTAATGTCGAGATTCTCAATAATGCGGCGGCCAACTTCTGGCTCCTGCACCACGCCGATTAACAAATGCTCGGTGTCTAACATCGGTGACTTCTCTTTAACGGCAACTTCGGCTGCTTTTTGGATAACGCCCTTAGCTCGATCAGAAAAGGCATCGAGGATGTTCACCTGCTCAGCTTTGGGTGGTGACGTTGGGGAAGCAGAGGTGTTCGTTGGAATTCCGGTATGCTCGTGCTGCCCACGGCTCAAGAAGGGCTCGTCTAAGAAGCCGCCAAAGCCCGGAAAAGCTTCAAAGGGTGACTGGCTGTTAGTTTGATTAGTTAAGCCCAGCTCCTGAGCACAGGCGTAACACAAATTGTTGCGTTGGGTTTGGCCATTAATGGTGCGTGACACTTGCAAAGCTGCTTCACGATCTTGGCATCTTTCACATTTCATTATTAATACTTTTTATTGGTTGAATGGTAATTAGTAATATATATAATTCCTCATTATTACTGTTATGTCAAGGCTCCTTATACCTGACCCGCCTGCACTTTTTCAGGGATAAAACACCTCCTTTCGGCCACCCATACAAACAGTTAAGTGCTGTCGCACTATGGCCAGCTGCTCACGTATCAGTGCTTCAGAAATAAGTCTGGGGTAACTTAGTTTGTCGTGAGGATGTTCACCTTGTACAACTGGTGTGTCTCGTTCCAGCAGAGCCATGCACCACCAACCCAGGATAACAAACCACAGCACGACCGACATACTCCGGATTTTCTTAACTCGTAGATGTTCGAGTCCCTGCAACCACTTGGCATCTTTGAAAAATTCCTCAATCTCAAAACGATGATAGTAGTCAGCGATGATGCCACCTCTGACAGAAACAACATCGTTGGTGATTAAGTACCAAGGCTGGTTACCATTACCTGGATCATCTGATACTACCAGCCGCAAATCATGTTCGTAGACGTGGACTAATAGGTCATTCTCTGGAGAGTATTGTGCCTGAAAGATCAACTTCTTTTCCTCGTTGGTTAAAGTTTTCATGGCTTTAATGCGCACTAGGAAAAGATGGCTTAGTTGAGCTAGATGTTTAAGTATGTAAGGACAAGCAAAGCCACGGTCCATGACTAGTTTCGGACGACAACAAACTGCTGTTACAAAACGTTCGATAGCCTCACAAATGAATATATTCTGAGAGTCTTCAGTTATTGGGTAAGTGATGATCTCAAAGTAAACCGGTAGTGCTCGACCTAGCCTGGTCTGGACGGCGAAGGCGAGAATCTGAAACCGACCGAAAGTGGAGAAGTCGAGAGCCACCCGGCTAGTCACACTAACCAACCCGAGCCGACCAAGCAGTTGAGGAAAAATGGTCAGCCAGCGAGGATTAGCTAATAGACGATAAGCTTTAGACTTAGCAGTGTTAAAGTTTGTAACATAGGATCTGGCGTTGCTCCTAATGCTTACGATGTTTTGCAGCGCCAAAGTGTGGCAGCCAAACAAAAACAACCCCTGCAGTTGCCTCGGAACCAGTTGATTAGTGCGGTTGAAAAAGACTAGTTTTTGTTTGAGTATATTCATAGAGCGTGTTTGTTTTTATGGTTAAAGCACCACAATATTAACAAACTCGCTCTTTTTTGTGTCTATTAAGTCAGGGAAAGTGCAGGCGGGTCAGCCGACTTTTACGCTACACTGTGAAATAATCGTTGTATTTTATGCTCACATGAACATGGATAGGAGAATGCTTGGGATTGGTTTAATTATTGTTGGAGTCGTATTCGTGCTTGGATGGTACTGGCTAAATTACCAAGTTTCGCCATCAGAAATATTAATTCCAAGTAATGAGCAAATACGGGAGTCAATACCAACAGACATTGCGGTCAAGGCGAATAAACGCGATCCGTCAGCAAGGTTAGTGATGGTGCTAGTGGGCAGCAGCAGCGACTGGATTGTATATACATTCGCTGGAAACAAACCGTTTGATATATTCGTCGTTGGTGATGGGCAATCGCCTGTGGTCACGACGCGTCAAGATGAAAATTCTGACTCTTTCACTACATTCAGAACTTTAGAAAGGTGGACTCTATCCAATGACAAGGCAAGGAAGCAGGCTCAGATGTTAATCTCCTCTTTTGAGGGAGTAAAAGATATGGATACGCTCCAGCATGTACCGATCACAGCATTACATGGTGGTGCTGATCCACCGCCTAGTCTCAGTAATCCCATTAATCCCTATTGGGTAATTACAGCCACCAAGATTGATGGTACTCCTGATGGGTTTGCCGTATATGTAGATGCGATTACAGGTCAGCTATTATTTTCAACTGAGACTGCGCTGGAATAGTTGGCTAAAAAAGCAGGGGCGGAGAGAATCGAACTCCCGTTGCTGGTTTTGGAGACCAGCGTCTTACCACTAGACCACGCCCCCATACATGGATAACCCCTCCGGTCGCCCACGCTAGTATACTAACGTAAGACGGTATGCTGAGACTTACTTTTTTGCCTTTTCTTTGTGAG
>JACZRJ010000133.1 GCA_022574795.1 Patescibacteria group bacterium
CAAGAGGATGATTTGGATAGTCCTATTTTCAACAATCGTTTCAATACCATCGCAAAATATTTTGATCTTGGGGTGTTTGATTACCGAGAACGCATGATAGAAATTAGGGACGGACATTTGCGAACAATTATTACCAAAGCATATACCGAGGAGGGCGTGCTGGTGACAGCTGACATCGAAGGTTTGCTCCCCGAGGCTGTCTATGGACAGTTGTGCCATCAGCGGAGGCACTTGGCCGATTAGACAGGACTACAGTATAGCTAACACCCTGATCGTTTGGGAGTGTCTGTTTGAAGGAATTGGGGAATCGGCCGAGTAATGAATAGGTAGCTCCGCCAGATTAATTACATTCATTACCAAGGGGCTTGGTGGATGACTTAGAAGAAGGCTAGCGGATCATGCCAGCCAGTTAGCTCTGCCTCCTGGTCAACTATCCCGTAAGATTAATCTCCTGGCCCTTAGCAATGGCAAAATGGAGATGTTTGCGCTCACCGTCGGTCGCCGCTGAGTTGCCTTGGCCCAGCAGGCCAATTTTTTCGCCGGCCTCAACGTGTTGGCCCACTGGCGGCAGGCTAGCAGGATCAAGATGGCCATAGAGAGAGGTTAGCTGGCCTCGAGCAGTCTTCGGGTGCGTTAGAACGACAACACCACCATAGCCATCAGCTCGACTGGCGAAGGCCACGGTACCCGCGGCAAAGGCTTTAACCACAACCTGGGCAGAGATATCCTGATATTCAATATCCACGCCAGTGTGCCAACCGGAGAACCGCTCTGGTTGGACTGGTGAAGTTTCCGGCGAAACGAAGAGGCCAAAGGGCTTTTTGGTGAGGCGTGATTTGAATTCCTTGATGGGTGCTAGGAAAGAGGTCTCAATCGTGCTGCCGTCGACCACAAATTGGTCAAGAAATTGTTGGTAGATATCGTCATCAAGATCGGGGCGTTTAGCAATGACATAGAAAACAGCTGGCGAAGCATCAGACACGCGAACGTCCGTGACGAGGTGCTGCTCGTTTCGCCATGAGGGCTGCCCCTTAAATGGTGGGACCGACTTCTGCTTAACTATTTCATAACGACGGGCCGGACGATCGTTGATGGTCAGGTCGTGTTGCTCAAGTATGTCTACCGTGGCTAGTGTTAAAAATTGATTGGCGGTAAAAAATCGTATGAAAATTTGTGATTGCTCAAGCGTACTGATGTCTGGGGCATCGGGGTTATAGAGGTTGATTGCTTCGAGTGAGGTAATGGCTTCAACCTGCCAGGCTGGCGGAATGATGGCAGCAAATTGATACGCTGGAGCTGCTCCAGTAATAGCTGAAGCCTTGAATACGCGCCAGGTTGACTCAGGTGCCACATCAATAAATGGCTGCGGCGCAGCTTCCTCGTCCACAGTAGTCGGCGTGGTGGCCATCGGTAGCTCTGGCGCTGCCTCCTGGCTAGGCCAGAGCGCGATTGCCACCAGAACTACGATACCGAGGGCGGCGGCCAGAAGTGCCGCAGACCGAGAGTTCATGATTTTGATTTACGGGTAACCATCAGCTCAGCATAAGACCATGGTTATAGAAGGACAATAATGTCTTTATGATTACATGATTACCAAAGCAGGTGCCGCCCTAAAGGCGGCACCTGCGGCTGTTTCGAAGTCGAAAGCGTCTACTCCCGGTTACCAGGATTATAGTGCTCGCGACAATAGACTGGACGGTCGCCAGATGGCTGAAATGGCACCTGAGTAGACTGACCGCAGGTAGCGCAGGTTGCGTCATACATGGGTCGGTCCGTGCGTCGCTGGTCGCGTTGCTTTTGGAAGCAGTCACGACAATACACGGGTCGATCTCCGGTGGGCTCAAAAGGGACTTTCGTCTCCGTGCCACACTCAGAGCAGGTAACATCGAACATTGGTCGATCGTCTGTTGATTGTTCGTCGTTCAAGGCCTATTCACCGCCTTCCTATAGGTTAGATCGAGGTTGGCTTTTGCTTTCTGCCGACGCTCGACCTTACGGCCTTGGTATACGTCTGCTTACTTGGCTTTGTTACCCTCGTGAGTTGCAGCGTGTCATGTGGTAGTTGGAAAGTCAACTTGGGACCCGGGTGTTAGTTGACATCGTTAGTTCGGTGCCCCTACAGTGATACCCTGCTTATGTGTTGTAAGCGGGGTAGTACTTATACAATTCGAAACTCTCTGAAATTAAAGGAGTGAGACCATGTCACAACTAATTGCTGAACAGATCGGAGCCGATTTAAGCACGACCGGCTTGGCGGTAACAGTGAAAGATGATCAGAAGAAGATAGAGACCGTTGTTATAGACATGCAGGGAGCTTGCGAGTGGCACGGCGGTGCTGCCCATGACGTTAATTGCACGCCACTCTTGTTGTTGGCGGCGCTGGTGCAGTTGCAGTCGAAGGGTTGGGATTTTTCTGAGCCAGGCACACTCTGTTTCTCAGTGCGCCAGCACGACATGATCATCGCAAATCAGGAATATGATGTCCTGATTCCGGCCCTGAGTTGGGTATGCAATAAGGCTCAGGTTATGGCTGAGGTGCTGAATGCAAATACCGACGTCACCGACGCCGTTGGTCACATCGAAGCGCGATTTATCTTGGCGAAGGTGCTGTTGGCATTGCAGCAAGACTCTTCGCGGCAAGAACCAGCTAACCGCCTCATGACCACTGGCGACTGGATTGTAGGCAAGTTTACCGACAGGTGGTACCTCAG
>JACZRJ010000134.1 GCA_022574795.1 Patescibacteria group bacterium
GCCGTCCATGAGCCACCACCGGTACCAAACTACGGTGAGGTTGGCCAGGGAGACAAACTTACTGATGGTTTGGTCATTGCCATTGAACCGATGGTGACAACGGGGGATCCCAGCGTTACGGAAGGCGCCGACGGTTGGACGGTAGTGACCGCCTCGGGAAATCCAGCGGCACATTTTGAGCATACGGTGGCTATTACCGAAGCGGGTCCGCAGATATTGACCTAGATATTTTAGCAAAGAGAAAGCCGACCTTAGGGGGTCGGCTTTTAGGTGGGGTTAGAAGGAGGGGGGGGTTAGAAGAGGCCGGTGGGATTTAGTTGTCCCTGACGTCTCCGGTTGCGAGCCATCGAGACATTGGTAGGAGCTACCAGGATCACGACTGACTTTTCTGGTTTCGGGGGTGGAGCCGGGTGCTCCTCGAAGAGGGCCGAGAGTCGAGACCGCGCCACCTGTAGAGTCTTTGCTCGCATCAGCGAGACGACGTGGTCGGGTCTGGTAGCAGTTGTATGATTTAACATCCCTAGTTCCTTCCAGGTAAAGGTACAAAGTAGCGAAGCTGATTGCTTCGCTCCCAACTCTGGCAGCCAATATCATATGATACTGTACCGCCAGGGTTGGGAGAAAAGACTACAAGCTAGTAAAGAACACTACTTACGTAACAGAATAATATATCATATATCTTAATACTTGTCAAGTATAGTGTGTTAAATAGGCTTAGGTAAGCTTTTAATTATGTCTTTATCTTTAGCAGCAGAGTACTGCAGCGGTGTCGGCGACAACTAACCAGGGAAACAGCACTACTAAGGGGTAAAAAAGGATTACGAGTGTTGAAATAAGGATTACACTATGACTATGACAATTATTTGTTTCGACCATGGGGATCGCTATGTCGGTGTGGCAGTGACGGATGGGGAGGGCACGGTTGCTCTGAGACACTCAGTGCTTGATGGCAAGCAGGTTGATAGTTTGAAGGAGGCTATCCAGATTGCGACGGGTGAGGGAGCCGAGCAGGTTCTGGTTGGTGTGCCGATGAGTTTAGCTGGTGAGGAAACTGAACAGACCCACAAAGCGTTAGCTTTTATTGAACAGCTGCGAGCGGCTCTGGGGGCAGAGGTGGAAATCGAGGGGGTGGATGAGACGTTTACTTCCAAGGAGGCTAGCCAGCGAATTAAAGCGGAGATGGGTAAGCCGGAGGACGAGCATGCTGAGGCGGCCCGACTTATACTGGTACATTATTTAAAGCGGAAGCAAGCCAGCCAGTCAGAAGCGAAACCTAATTCGCCACCATCGAATTATCGGGAACAAACGTAAGTGACTTGGGATTTTGTCGCGGCAGCGGAAGTTTTGGGACATTAGTTGTATACTGGCAGGGTGACTGGCGAGAAAGACATATTTCTGTCGGTGATAATCCCGGCTTATAACGAGGAGCGTCGACTGCCGCCAACGCTGCGCGCGGTAGTGTCGTATTTATCAAAGCAGGCCTACGTCTGGGAAGTTGTGGTCGTTGACGATGGGTCCAAAGATGCGACTGTCGACAAGGTGAAAGAGATGGCAGCAGTGGATTCACGGGTGAGATTACTGCAGTACGGTAGCAATCGAGGCAAGGGATATGCGGTTCGCTATGGCATGACTCGGGTGACTGGCAAGTATCGCTTGTTTATGGATGCAGATAATGCCACGACTATCGACCATTTTGAAAAATTCTTGCCGGTGCTGAAGGCTGGTTGGGACATTGTGATCGGTTCACGGGACGTCGCCGGTGCGGACATTGCAGTTCATCAGGCTTGGTGGAAAGAACGCCTGGGAGACCTCGGTAATTTATGGATTCAACTCTGGGCAGTGCCTGGTATTCACGATACCCAAGCAGGCTTTAAGATTTTCAAGGGCTACGTGGCTGATAAAGTCTTTCCGCAATTGACTATCGATCGTTGGGGGTTTGATGTCGAGGCTTTGGCCGTGGCCCGACATTTTGGTTACAAAATTTCGGAGCAGCCAATTCGTTGGGTTAATGATGCTGAGTCCCGAGTGTCACCTGGGGCCTACCTGGAAGTGTTGCAGGAGGTTGTACAGGTGCGCCTCAACCTGTGGAAAGGAGTCTACGATCAAGATCAAGGTACCCCACGAGCGGGGGGTCATTAAGGGACTGTTGGTATGAAAAATAAGATGCGGGATAAGCGGAGGCGTAGCCAGGGCTTCGTTAAGACTCGACCTAAGGCAACGAGCCAGGAGGTTGACGAGCAAGCCAGAAAATCTGCCAAGTCTGGTGAGCTGAGACAAGATGCGGTGACGGGCAAGTGGGTGTTGCTCGCGCCGGGTCGAGGCAAAAAACCTGCTGATATGGTTGCCGACCGAAAACGACCGGTACCTCGAGTCAAGTATAAGGCGGACTGCCCTTTTTGTAATGTAGATGATTTTCCTCAGCGACCAGATGTTTTGCGGCTACCTGATGATGACCAGGATTGGCAGGTACACATTTTTGGTAATAAGTATCCCGCCTTTTCCGCGGCTGAGGAGTTTCGATCCTGGCAGACTGGACCCTTTAGAGCAATGGAGGCAGTTGGTTATCATGAATTGCTGACGACACGCTGGCACAATCAGACCGAGGCGA
>JACZRJ010000135.1 GCA_022574795.1 Patescibacteria group bacterium
TATTTCTTCAGTCATGCCCTCAACCGTGCTGGCGTCAAACGGATCAACATACGCTAGCTTTCGGTGCTTAAAGACCCGAAAGGCATAGCCCAAACGTAAGTCCAGGCTACAGCTACCCAATTGCTCGAGCAAGTCAGGCGCTGGCTTCACGACAATTCGCTTGTCGCGCAGGGCCTGTTTGATATCACGATCTGAAAGAATCATCCGTTAAGTATTAAGTCATTCTGACAGATAAACAAGCAGCGACCTACTATCTCGAGTTTTTAGCGAGCGACCTACTACTAGTACCCGCAGCTTGCCCGCTTGCCGGATTGGCGAGATACTAACCCTACTATGGAACTTGAACCCGTAATTGGTCTAGAAATACACTTTCAGCTCAAAACCAAGAGCAAAATGTTTTGTCGCTGCAAGAATATATTTGGTGATGTGCCACCCAACTCTGCCATTTGCCCCATCTGCCTGGGTCATCCAGGCACTCTGCCGGTGCCGAATAAACTTGCCATCGAGTGGACTCAGCGGATGGGCGCAGCTCTTAATTGTGAACTGGCAACAGTAAGCAAATTCGACCGCAAGCACTATTTCTACCCCGATTTACCCAAGGGCTACCAAATTAGTCAATTCGACCAACCCTTGTGTGGTGCCGGAGGATTGGAAATAACGGTTGCTGGCCAGCGGACTACCGTGGGCATTACCCGCCTTCACCTCGAGGAAGACGCGGCCAAAAATACCCATCCTGAAGGAGCCAAATATTCGCTGATCGATTTCAATCGCGCCGGCACACCACTGATGGAAATCGTCACCGAACCTACGCTTACCTCACCCCTGCAGGCCAAGATATTTTTACAGGAAATCCAACGTATTGCTCGTACCCTCATGGTTTCTGATGCCGACATGGAAAAAGGTCAGATGCGCTGCGACGCCAACATTTCGCTGCGCCCAGCCGGCAGTACTGGGCTGCATCCTAAAACTGAAATAAAAAACCTCAACTCCTTTAAATTCGTAGCCCAAGCGCTGACCTATGAAATAAAGCGCCAGACCGAGGCCTGGAAGCAGGGTGTTGCCCCTGAGACTCAATCAACTCGCGGCTTTAACTCTAAGGAGGGAGTAACCACCGAGCAGCGCTCCAAAGAAGAAGCCGCCGACTATCGTTATTTCCCCGAGCCGGACATTCCTCCCTTTGAGTTCACTGACCAACAGTTAGGGACAGTCCGAGCCAATCTTCCTGAGTTACCACTGAAAAAACTAACTCGCTTCATGCGTGAGTATGACATCTCAGAGCAGGGAGCAGCTCAACTAATAGCCAACCCAGGCTTAGCTAGCTTTTTCGAAGCCACCGCCTCAGAGTTAGCCCAGCTTGATAACGAGGAAACTGAGCTGACCGCCAAAGAGGTAGCTCCACTTGTTAAGCTCTCCTTGAATACCATCTTGAGGCAAGTAAGCGACCTGGCTGATTATCAGAAAATCACGCCAGCCAACTTCGCTGAACTCATGGTTCTGGTACATCAAGGTCGCGTCAACCAAGGGACAATTGCTCATATCTTGCAGGAGATGGCCCGGACTGGCGGCGATCCCGATCACGTCATCAATACTTTAGGCGCCGCGCAGGTTAGCAATGAGGCCGACCTAGCGGAACACATTGCTGCTGCAATTACAGCTAATCCTGAGGTAGTCGATAAAATTAAAGCTGGGAAGGAAGCAGCTCTGCAGTATCTGGTTGGACAAGTAATGGCGCGCACGAAGGGCAAAGCCAATCCAAAAATAGTCGCAACACTGCTCAGCAAAAAGATCAAGCTCTGATCATATCTGGCTTCATTAACAAAGCAGCACGGTGTACAATAATTTAAAGAGCTATGAAGATACCAAAGATACCTTTGATGTCTGACAAACAGCGAGTGATAGAGAGCATCATCGTACTTGCTTTAATCATTGGAGCAGTCGTGCTCGTAACCATTGCCCAGCGCCAGCAAGAATTATCACAGGCCTTACGTACCGCCGCAGATGCTGACAATACTTACCAAGGGGTGCCACCCTGCCGGGGGGTTGATCCCGATAATCCGCCGACAGTGACATATGCAGCGACAGCGACCAACACATCTACCTCTACCCCTAAACCAGCCTCAACTAGTGCCCCCCAAACGACCCCGCCAGTAGACTGCTCTAAGGCCAACTGCCTGGTCGGCGGCAGGGTTATAGAAAAGAGCGAGTGTACTAAAAACACCTGCGTGGCTAGGGGCCTCGAAGATCTCCCATTATTTCGCTGCCCTTACGTAGTCGACGAAAAAGATGAATGCGTGCTGGGGCAGCTGGGGTTCGCTGGCACACCTTGTGGCTATGACGGTAGCACTCTTGACTGCACCAGACCGGGCCAGTATACTTGGAAAAGTAACCACACTTCCTGTAGCGCCGGGTGTTGTTAATGGGGTCTCGGTGACCCGCCCCCACGCGTGATTAGATGCACCGGTGAGCAACAAGAAGACAACTTCACCTTTGCCTGTGTCGGTAAGCAGGGAACAGACGTCGTAGCAATTGCCACCAGTGCTTGTACGCCAACTTCTAACAATCAGTGCAGCGCACGTTGTCGTGTCTC
>JACZRJ010000136.1 GCA_022574795.1 Patescibacteria group bacterium
ACCCCGTGGCGTCCCTGCCAGACTTAATTACCCAACTTACCGGCACGGCGAAGCAGCGCGCCGCGCCGGCAGTCAGGGAACACAACGCTACTACTGTCATCGAGCCAGAAATCGACTTCGCTGATATCCGTGGCCAAGAGCATGCTAAGAGAGCCTTGCTTATAGCTGCAGCCTCTTCCCACAATGTTTTGATGGTTGGTGCACCAGGTTCCGGCAAAACCCTGCTCGCCCGAGCCCTGGCCGGCATTCTACCGCCACTCACCCGGGAAGAATCGTATGTTGTCACCTCACTATATTCTATCGCCGGACTGCTGCCAGCTGAGCACGGGCTCATGACAACCAGACCCTTTCGCAGCCCACACCATGGTGCCTCGGCCGTAGCGTTGGTGGGTGGCGGTACCAATCCCAAACCTGGCGAAGGCAGCCTAGCTCATACTGGTGTCCTCTTCTTAGATGAGCTACCAGAGTTTTCCCGTCAGGTCTTGGACCAATTGCGGCAACCAATCGAAGACGGGGTCATCATAGTGTCTCGGGCCAGCAGCACTGTGCAGTTTCCCGCCCGCTCGATTCTGGTGGGCGCCATGAATCCCTGCAAGTGCGGCTGGCTGGGGAGTGAGCACAAAAGCTGCCAGTGTCCGCCTGGTGATATTTTCCGCTATCAGCGACGAGTCTCCGGCCCCCTGCTAGACCGCTTTGATATCCACGTTCTCATTAACGACATACCAATCGAACAGCTACTGTCGCGTGAATCTTCAGCGGCGTCCTCGGCAGAGTTAACCCAGCAAGCAGTGGCTGCTCGCCACCGCCAAATTAGACGCCAGGGGAAAGTTAACGCCGAGCTATCAGCTAAGGAAGTCGAACAATACTGTGTCATTGAAGCGAAGGTAGAAAAATTGCTGCATCAAGCCGAGCAGCGATTTCATATCACCAGCCGGGGGGTACATCGTCTGCTCAAAGTCTCTCGAACAATCGCTGACCTGGCTGACCAACAACAGATTCAAACCGCTCACTTAGCCGAGGCCCTGCAATACCGCGAGCAGCTACAGCAAGCCCTGCCTGATTTTATCTAAAGGATAAGAAATTGACCCACCAGAACCTCTGCCCGAGGCCTAATTGCTGCTGACCGCAAGAAAAAAACCAGCTTGCCAGACTTCGTCTAGCGGGAGTATAACACCCGGTGGTAGTATCAACGGACATGGAGGGCTATGCGCAAAGTATTACAAGCATTTAAAGATAACCCCGAAAGGGGGCTGTTATCATTTCTCTATGGTGTGGGCTTGGCACTGTTAGTCCTCAACCTGTTGTTTTTAGTTAAAGCCTTGATAATCGGCAATCTCGTACCCATCTTGCCGGTCATCGTCGGCGTGTTAACGACCGTTGGTTTACTCTTTTTGGTTCGTGCTGAATGGCAGGCACGCGAAGAGGATAAACGAGAGCATCGCCGGATTTCACGGGTGACCCATCAATTGAGTAATCCACTCAAATCATTACAGCTAGACCTAGCCGAGCTGATGAAAGACGCCAACCAATTCCCAGCGGAAGCTCGCCTCAAGCTTAAACACATGGAAACCAAAACTACCGTACTCCTGGATAATATCCGCGACGTGTTTCTGATGTTACAGGCGCACACTGATACTATTTCAGGAGAGCACCGAACTTATAACCTCTGTACTCTGACCGCCACCGCCGTAAAGAATTTTCAACCACAGGCCAAGGCTCGCAACGTTGAACTCATCTATACATCACACTGTCAGGACGCTCCAGTTAAATTAGATCGCAGCCTTTTTCTGCTAGCGCTAACCCATCTACTAGAAAACGCTACTACCTACACCATGAAACCAGGCCTGGTAAACGTGGGTGTCATCAAAAGTAATAAACAGACCCGTATTGTTGTCCAAGACCGCGGCATTGGTATTAGCAGCAGCGATGAGCTGATCCTGTGGCAACCATTTGCTCGGGGAGATCGTGCCACTGAGTATGACCCCGATGGCATTGGCGTAGGTCTGACCCTGGCCCACCGTATCGCCCGAGAATTCGGTGGCAAACTTACCTGGTCCCGTCGCCAGCCAGGCACTGGTACTGAATTCGAGATTTCCTTGCCCTTGACGGGAAATTGATCATCAGAACAATGTAGTAACCGTCAAAAAAATTACATAATAAATTATGTAATTAATGGGCGATTGATGGGAATCGAACCCACGTCACCGGGACCACAACCCGGAGCTCTACCATTGAGCTACAACCGCCATACTTAACCAGAGCACCCGGGAGGATTCGAACCCCCAAACCTGCGGGATAGAAGCCCGCCGCTCTATCCAATTGAGCTACGGGTGCACACCATATTAGTGTGCAAAGATTGACATAAAAACCAGATTCAGTCTAGGCGACTCAGGTATTTATAATAACCTCGTTCTCGTGCGGTTTTCTTAGTGTGACAATTTGCGCAACGAATCTCACATTTCTTAATCTCAGCCTTAACTGTATTCGGTGAAAACCTCCTGCTAGCCATATTCGCAACTGAGTCTCTCTTTTTGCCTCGAACATGGTCAAACTGCAAAACTACTGGATCTTGTATGCCACAATC
>JACZRJ010000137.1 GCA_022574795.1 Patescibacteria group bacterium
CCTTGCTGCCATGCTCAAAGTGCGCCAGGCTCACGGCTGGCAGGAGAGTGAGTAAACAGCAGCCTCCGGTTGCAGCACCGGAACCTGAAACTAACTAAACAGCGACCGTGAGTCGCACCCAATTCAACCCCTTACCAAATTAGGTTCGGGGTTCTTTTATTAATCTCCGAAATGAGTCTGCTGCTCTTAGAGCAGCGACGAATTTCTAGAGATTAATAACTCCGCATCTTTTGGATGCGGAGCAAACCATAACGTATGAGTCTGCTGCTCTAAGAGCAGCGACGAATTTCTAGAGATTAATAACTCCGCATCTTTTGGATGCGGAGCAAACCATAACGTATGAGTCTACTGCTCTTAGAGCAGCGACGAATTGTATTGACATCGAGCACAATTTCACGTAGAAAGCAGCTAATGCCGCTCAACAGCGGTTTTTTGTTCCTCGCCAATTTAATCTAGCAAGAGGCAGGTTGCTATGCAGGATGGTCCTGCTGCTCTGTGTCTTGCGTCTTTTGAGAAGGAGTTCGTCATGAAGTGTTTCCCCAGGAGAAGAGTGGTGCTTATAGCAGCGCTCGCGATATTGTTTTTGGTGTCGCTGGGTTGTTCTCAGCCAAAGACCACCCCAGTGGTCCAGTCAGGCAAAACGATCTCGTCGGCCACGAAATCAAGTACGCCGACCGCCAAGGAAAAGCAGACTGCCAACGACGAGGCCACCTACTACTACAACGCTTGCCACTGGTGCTTGAACCTTGTCGGTCCCGAATGGAGCCTCGACAAGATATGCCAAACGGCAGTCAAGACAGAGTGTAGGGGTATCGACCTGGCTCCGGTAGAAGACTGGCCCGCTATTAAGCAAGCCGGCCTCAAAGTGACATGCGCCTTGCCCCTAATGGGCGACAAAGCACCCTTCGAGATTGGCTTTTGTAGCCCCGACCCTGCAGTTCGTGCCTTTGTCAGCAAGCAAATTAAAGACATGGTTGACCAGGCGTCCACTAATGATGTGCCACTGGTCATCGTCTTCACGGGCATGAAAATCGAAGGTGTCAGCCACGAACAGGCCAAAACCAATATGATTGCTGACGACGGTTTTCCTAAGGTGGTTAAATATGCCGCCGCGCTATCGCCCAAAGTTAGACTGGTCTTGGAGGCTCTCAACACTAAAGAAACGGAAGATTGGCGCGGGCACCCGGGCTACTATGGAGCCTCCACAAACTATTGCGCCTCGATCGTCAGGGCCGTCAACGACAAGTTGACCGATGAACTTCCAGAGCGAAACTTCGGGCTCGTCTTCGACTTCTATCATATGCAGCTAATGGCGCAGGAGACCGATGAGCAGATCCTCGATTTAATCGAGGCTCACGGATATCTCGTCGACTATGTGCACGTCGCCGGAGCGTACCCGCCAGGTCATGCCATACCCAATCGATCTGAGTTGCATCGCGACGGTCAGCTAATCGATCATGGTGAAGTCTTGGCTGCACTTGCCGCCAAGCGATCTGCCGCGGGTTTAACCGAGCCTATTCCCGTTCTACTGGAGTATATTCCGCACGACCTCGACAATGTCGAGCAGGGGATTAAGAAGGCAATTCTCGAGTGCGAGAAATTCCGATCCCACACCGCCGGGGTAGGGAAGCGCTAGGCACTCGCTCAACGACATATAGTTCAAAAACATCCACTTCGCCGCTGACCACCTATCAGCGGCTTTTTAATTAACTGGTCAGGGAGCAAGCGCCGCGCGGCAATTTAAACTACACTACTGAACATGCTTATCGAACTACTAATAGTCCTCCAAGTATTGATTGGTCTAGCTTTCATTACCCTGACCATCTTCACGGGCAGTTTAGTCTTGGCCCTCTTTTCTGATGCTCCCTTTGTCGTCACCAACAAGTCGACCTTGAGAGGCATGCTCTCGCAGGCCAACATTAAGCCTAACGATGTCATTGTCGATCTCGGTTCAGGTGACGGCCGTCTAGTACTAGCAGCAGCCAGGCAGGGGAGAATAGCAACTGGCTTTGAATTATCCCGCTCACTCTTCCTGATTAGTCAGATCAGAAAACTGATCAGTGGTACCAGTAATGCTCACTTCAAGCGTCAAGATTTTTTCACGGCTGACCTGACCCACGTAGACGTTGTCCTGGCGTACTTGACCACACCGGCTATAAAAAAACTCCGGCCAAAGCTTGAACAAGAACTTCCGGCGGGTGCTCGAGTCGTTAGCCACGGCGTTCCCATACCTGGCTGGACGCCTGCCAATCATCTTGCTTCTGAGACCAACAAAAAATTGGACGACGTTTGGCTGTATATCAAGGAATAATCTTTAGCTAGCCGCTCGTTATCTCTTGCCAACTGTCTCCTTAAAGTGCTAAGACATTAGGAGTTCTCGAAAGTAGTACTCTAACCAATCACCAAAACCAATTACCAAATGAAGTTGTCATGGTCCTCATCAGATCGCTGTCTTCCACTTATTTGTTACTGTTTGGCTTTTCCCTTCTACCCGTCGCTGTTAGCCTCTCGAACGGCCAGCCTTTTGCCAACTCGCTGTGAGCACAAATAATGTTTGTGGTCGTTCTAG
>JACZRJ010000138.1 GCA_022574795.1 Patescibacteria group bacterium
GACGACAAGTCGAACGTCGTTTGTGGCAGCGTCGTAGACCCAGAGCTCGGTTAGCTGCTTCTTTGGTTCAAAGGTGTTATCGAGCCAGAAGGCAAGGCGTTGGCCGTCTGGGCTCGGGATAAGATCGCGGGGAGAGGTCAGGGGCGTTGATTCAATAATGGTGGATTGCTTCTTGTTGGCTAAGAGTAATTTATGGAGAGATCGACCGGTAGTGTTACTGTCGACTGGTGCCGGTCGGTAATAAAACCAGGCGGTACCGTTGGTGATGGCATCGTGCTTGCCAGACGGTTTCGGCATGGTCCGGCAGTGGCCGTTGCGACAAACAAGAAACCCTTGGTTAGCTACTGCGTTACGGGACAACAGTACCGAAAACTGTGGCGGGTCTTGTTCTTGCGCAAATTGAATGACGGGTGTTGCTGCTCCCGTGTAGGTCGTGTGGGTGCTAGCTAGGCCTAACCAGGCTCCGCCGGCGAGAGTTATACCAATCAGGATAATAGCGATTACTAGCAACAGCATGCGCATACGAGGTGATTATAGTGTAGCGACCCACCATCGCTAATCACAAAATAAAATCCTGGAGCCGATGAAGAGGATCGAACTCTTGGCCTTTCCCTTACCATGGGAATGCTCTACCACTGAGCTACATCGGCGGTATCAAACACGTTAACTCTGAGCCAGCAATTTGTCGAGTTCAGCTTTCTTGGCTGCTATCTCAGGTTTAGCGAAATGTTCACGAACTGGAGCCAGTAGTTGCGTAAGCTCGCGTGCAATCATGTTTTTTAGATCAGCTGGGTGAATTTCGCCGGCTCCGTAGGCTGTCTCCAGGTCCTGATAGTTGGCGAATTCTGTATCGCCACCGTGCTCCGGCTTTCGTTCGATGCTAAAGGGCTTGGTTCTGTTCCAGGCCAGCAGGTGCCCTGCCCAATTTAACATAGGGTTATAGTTTATTTCCTTCTCTGGGCAAAAGGCCTTATTAATTTTCTCCGTAATCTCCTCTGGGCTGTCATGCACCCAAAGAGCTGATTTGGAATTTGATTTGCTCATTTTCATTTCGATAGCCACGTCCTTGTCCTTCTTCCCTGCTGGAATCGGCCACTCGGATGGCTTCTGCATGCCGATGAGCAGCGGATGATGTAAAGCAATAGGTTTGGGCTGATCAGGCCTGACGCTGGTAGCAACATCTCGCATAATCACATGAGCCTTCCGCTGATCCATGCCCGAGTGAGCCAGGTCGATGTTCTGGAAAAAAATGTCAGCTACTTGCATGGCCGGGTACATTGTCTTGGCGTGATCAATATTGTCCCCTGCTTCCCGGCCCATGATATCAACACTGCGAAGCATACGGGACAGAGAGGTGTTTTGGCTGACCTTAATAACATTTTCCCAGAACTTCATTGGTTGCTTGCTGTACCACTCGCTAGCCAGCCGTATTTCTAACTGCTCAGGATCTCCACCAACGGCCAGATATGAAGCCTTCATGGCCTCGGCAAAGTATCCTTGGCCAATTCTTTGGGCCGACTCTTTGGTACCATCGAGTTTTTGATTGATCCAAGTATGCCAGTCAGCTAGCCAGATGGTGCACTTTACCCCTAGGTCGGTGAGGTCTTTCATCACCAGGGCACTCATAATACCGGTGCCGATGTGGACATAGCCGGAAATTTCAAAACCGATGTAGTGAGTTGGCTGTTGGCCGGCTTCGTTTTTTCCTCGTTCGATTAGTGCCTTAAACTCGTCCTCGGTAATAATCTCGGCGGTGTTGGTAATCAGTCGTTGTATGATTTCCTCTTTGTTTTCCATTTTCTTACTGTAACAGATTTGAGCCAGCTGTCGGGATCGAACCGACGGCCTACTGTTTACAAAACAGTTGCTCTACCACTGAGCTAAGCTGGCTTCATTGACAGCATACGGTAATATACTACTATCACGTAGTCAAAAATACGTGAAGGAGATATAACCAGCGGTGGCAGAACGGCTTATGCAGCGGACTGTAAATCCGTACCAAGTAGGTTCGACTCCTACCGATAGTACCAAAACAAATTGGGGAATGCTCTGGGGTAAGCGGGTTACACTTGCAATGTGACTGTCCGAAGAGTCCGATTCTCTTATTCTCCACCAAACATGTTGGTTCTGGCACGAGCCACCTTACCCACGGGCGAGGAAATAAAAGTCGTGCCTATATATAGCCGTTGAAACATTTATCTGGATGATGCCTCCCTTTGTACGGTAGAGAACAGGGTTCGATTCCTTGCTACGGCTCCAAACAATTATGCATGTGTCTGCTAACTGGACTAGGCAACGTGGTTTTCACCCACGGAAATGACGGTTCGACTCCGTTCACATGTACCAACTTCCTGTAGCACAATGGCAGTGTCCTGCGCTTGGAACGCAGTTACGAAAGTTCGATTCTTTCCGGGTTGACCAAATTTAATGCCCGTATGGTGGAATGCATACACACTGGTCTTAGAAATCAGCGCCTGTAGTGGGCTTGGGGGTTCAAGTCCCTCTACGGGTACCAACAACGCATCTGTGTTGTCGTAAACGGAAACATAGATGCAC
>JACZRJ010000139.1 GCA_022574795.1 Patescibacteria group bacterium
TAGCTGGCGTGTCGTCGATGAATATCTTCTACAACGATTCATTCTTTGATGGCAACGATCCGGATGCCAATGCCGCAGACGATGCAGCAATCGCGACAGACAAGACTCACTCGGTGTATGGGGAACACGCTACCTTTGCCAATTACACGAGCTACTGGCATGGCATTAACGGCATCATGGTTGATATTACCGACACGGCTCAGGCGAACCAATTGTCGTTGGCCGATTTCCAGTTCCTGGTCGGCAATAAACCAAATATAACGTCCTGGGAGGTTGCGCCGGCGCCCAATATGACGGTCAGAATCGGCGGGGGGACCGACGGCGCTGATCGCGTGATGTTTACCTGGGCTAACGGCACTCTGACGGATGAATGGCTGCAGGTAACGGTCAAACCGACAGTGCGCACTGGTCTGACCGATGAGGTGGTCTTTTTTTACGGCAATCAGGTAGGTGATACCGGTCTGGGTAATTCGTCCACGGTGGTATTGGTTGATTCGATTGATCGGGCGGCTGTTCGAGATAACCTCGGTAGCCCGGTCGCGATTGATTCTCCCTACGATATGAATCGCGATGAGGCGGTTGATGAGACGGATCGGACAATAGTTACCGGTAATCCGCGGAACTTTGCGGACGGCTTGATACTACCTACGTTCTTTATCGATTAGTTAGGTGACTTCGTGGGACTGGCGCTTTATTGGTCGCTGTGCTTTTGTGATCCCAGTAGTCTCAAACTATACTTTGCAGCAATAGCGTGTCGACTAAAAACAAAACGATATACTTGGCTACGGCCTTGTTGGGCTTAAGTTTGTTACTGCACTTGGTGGCCTTGGGCTATCCGGCGCAAGTCGTTTTTGACGAAGTGCACTTTGGAAAATTTGTAACGGCGTACTGTTGCAGCCATGAAAATTTCTTTGATATCCATCCGCCTCATGGCAAATTATTGATTGCAGCAGCAGCGTATCTGGGTGGTTATCAAGGAAATTTTGCCTTTGAAGACATCGGGCAGGCCTATCCTGAGGACAGTCCCGTGGCTGCGTTTCGGTTGGTGCCAGCGCTGTTTGGCTCGTTGCTGCCACTGATTATTTTTGTGATCTTGAGGCAATTAGGCGGTTCCCTTACCTTCGCTTTTTTGGGCGGATGGTTAGTGCTGTTTGAGAATGCGCTATTGGTGCAATCACGGTTCATGCTGATTGATGCCATGTTGCTGGTCGGGATCTTTGGAGCTTTAGCCTGTTGGTTGGCAGCTGAGCGATCAGGTGGTGCCAGGCGCTGGCTCTGGTTCGTCTGGGCCGGTGGTCTAGCTGGATTGGCGGTGGGCACAAAGTTTACGGGTTTAGTTGCCCTTGGTCTCTTAGGGTTTTTGTTACTCATCCGGTTGCTGCATAGCGTCTTCGTCGGGAAACCCTGGTTGCGGTGGTTGCTGGTAGGCTTAGTTATTGTCGGCAGTGCCCTGGTTGTGTATGGGGCAGGTTGGTTGATTCACTTTGCTCTGTTGACGCAACCAGGCGACGGAGATGCCTTTTATGCCCTCGATTACTCTGTTCCTTTGGTAGCTCGCTTTATTCCGGAAACGCTTAGCTTGCACCGCGTCATGCTGGAGGCAAACTACAATTTGCCGGCTACTCATACTTATACCAGTGCTTGGTGGTCGTGGCCGCTCATGACGCGCTCAGTATTTTATTGGGTGGATTCCTCGGCCACGATCTATTTCTTAGGGAATCCGCTGGTTTGGTGGGGGATAGGTTTGTTGTCTTTGGTGGCGGTGGCTTCCTATCTAGTGCCGCTACTGCGCCGCCTGGCTCTGGAGCGGCCGCTGATACTACCGCGACAGCTGTGGCTGCCGCTGGTAGGTTATGGCGGCTCGATGCTACCGCTGGTAGCAGTGCCCAGGGTGTTATTTCTGTACCATTACTTAACCCCGCTGCTTTTCTCGCTCTTATTTAGCCTGCTGTGGCTGAATGGTCAACTGAAACAGGTGAGAGTGAATTATGTCATGCGCTATTATTATGTGGCGGTGTTGTCACTGGTGGCGTTGACCTTTGTCTGGTTTAGTCCGCTGTCCTACGGCTGGCCGATTCCGGGAGGCCTTGATCGATTACTTTTTTGGTTTCCTGGCTGGCGATAAAGATATAGACCATTCTTCGCCCAGTTGTAGCGAAAGCGACGCCAATATCGTAAGTCTACGGTCGGCTGGTGGTGTGCTAATATCTAAAGTATGAGGGGAGGGTATACTAGCGGACTACAACGAGGGGGGATACTGATCATGACACTTGTTTTTGTGTCGATGTTTCTCGTAATATTTGTTGCCCTGACTGGTCTTGTCAGCCGTACATATCAGGAGAGTGTTCACCAGGCGCAGGAGGCGACGGCCTTTGGCATTGCCGAGGCAGGATTAAACTATGGTCGCTGGCGGTTAGCTCATGATATCGACAATTACGAGGCGGCGACCAAGGATATGGAGGACCCGTTTGGTGGTACGCTAGGATCATTTGACACCATTTTTCAATCGCCAGCACCAGGTGCAACGATAGTTGTGATTGA
>JACZRJ010000140.1 GCA_022574795.1 Patescibacteria group bacterium
CTTCCTTTGAGATCGTCAACAGCACCAGCCCCACGGTGAATGCCGCTGGTGAGATTGCCATTGATACTGATGCTGATGGTGACTTAATCGATCAAGGCTTAATTACCTACTATGACGGCACCACCCAGCTCTATGCAGTTGCCGTTGATACTCTCACCGGTCTCACTGACAACTGGGCCTTAACCTATGATGCCACCCTAGATAAGTTCGTCTTTGAAGCTCAAAGTGGCGGTGGTGGCTCACTCGACGCGGCCTACAACAGCGCTACGGCCACCATCACCGTTGATGCCTACGACATCCTCTTTGACTTAAATGATTCCACTAATGACTATGGCTTAGTGATTGACAACAACACCTCTGGTGTCATTGATATCGGCCTCGAGTTCACCTCTGGTGGTGGGGGAGTCTTAACCACTGCCATTGAAGCCAGCAACCCCTTAATCACCAACGCCCTCTCGCTCGGAGCCAACACCATCCTGGGTACCACCGCCGTTATCGACTTCACTGACTTTGATGTTTCAGCTGATGGCTTAATCACCATTGCCAATGATGCTGATGGCGTTGGTCTAACCATTACCCCCAGTGTTAGTACCACCACCGCCATTGATGTCTCAGACTCTAATATCACCAACGCCATTAACGTTGGTGCTAACACCATCCTGGGTACCACCGCCGTGATTAACTTCAACAACTTTGATGTTAGTACAGGCGGGGAGATCACGGTGGCAGCCGGCGCGGGGATTGATACGAACGGACCAGGCACCTTGGATGTTGGAGCAACTAATGCAACTGTTGTCAGTATTTGCAACTCGGCGGCGTGCGATACGATTAATATTGGGACGAATGCTGATGGTGATACCATTAATATTGGAACAGGAGCAGGAACGGCGGACACCATCAATATCGGAACAGCGGGAAGCGATACCATTGTTTTGGGTGAATCTGGAACGACCTTTTCCGTCACTAGTTCAGCCTTCGTGGTCAGCACAACCGGCGCGGTATCGGGCGTGACAACTATGTCCTCTTCGGATGACTGGACATGGACGGCGACGACGCCGAACATCACGATTAACAATGGCGAAGTATTTACAATTGTTGACGACGCTACAGTTGATACATTTACTGTAGACACGTCGGGTTCGCTGTTCTCGTTCGCTGATGATGGTGGCAATTCATTTACTTTTGATGTTGATACTGGACCGGTTTATGCGGGCAATGCGCGGCCGACACGGCAAGTGACACTAACACCGGAGTACGCTGGGGCTGTTATGACGGGGGATACATCGTCAAATACGGGAACCATGACTTCTGATTTCTGCGAACAAGGTGTGACGGCAGCCATTGCCGACATCAACACTGCCGATTGTGAGTCAGGCGAGATACATAACTACTATCAGTGGACGACAACTCAAGGCTCAGCTCAAGACTACGATATCTGGATTCGCTGGAGAGTGCCGGATAATTTTGCTGCCTGGCCTACCAACCCAATTAGCGTTGAGGGGCGAAGGACCGACGTTACGAACAATGCCGTCACCGTAGAGCTGTTCGATACAGCCAGTGCCTCCGAGATTTCAACCCAAGTAGCAGGGGCAGCTAATACCTGGGTCGATACGAGTTTGGAAGCTACCTTTACCGGAACCTATACCGCAGGAAGCTACATGACCTTTCAAATTAAAATGAACGCTGATACCAATGATGATGTTCAGGCAGGTGAGATAACGATTAACTATCTCAGTAATAACTAATCTATTTGCATCGAGAAAGCTATGAGAAAACAGGAAAAAATTCGACGACATTCCTTCCGTTACCAGCTGTCAGTTGGAGTCAATGGTGAATCGGTGTACGCCGGTGAAATTGAGATTGACTACCTGTCCACGTTCTAAAATCCTTTATATGTAGATCTAATGATGCGTTTCAGTATGAAAGAAAAGTTGCGTCGTGTGCCTGCTGGCCTGCTGGTTTTTATTCTCGTATTCGCTTGGGTTTTCTCCGGCTGGCCGCAGTTTTTAGGTTTCCCACCAAAAGTTCAAGAAGCGCAGGCGGCTCTGCCAACCTATGTTGCGGCTGGTACTTTCGTAAAGAGCGCGGCTGCCATAACCCCTGGTCTTCCTGCGGGCATTGCCACCAACGATATTTTGATTTTGTTTCTTGAAACAGCTGACCAGGTTATCAGTATTGCAAATTCTAACGGTGGGACCTGGACCGAAGTTACCAATTCTCCCCAGTTTACTGGTAACACCAGGCTGACCGCTTTTTGGTCGCGGTATAATGGCACCCAGACCGCTCCGACCACAACCGACTCGGGCAACCACAACCACGGCATAATACTTGCTGTTAGGGGTGTCAAAACTTCAGATCCGCCCTATGATATTACCGCTGGCAGTATTGATGTCACATCAGACACTACAGGAAGTATTGCCGGCGCTAGCACCTCAGTTGCTGATACTTTTGTGGTTTTGGGTATGGCCATAGACGGACCTGATGGTAAT
>JACZRJ010000141.1 GCA_022574795.1 Patescibacteria group bacterium
ATGTGATGGAGAGTACTAAAATTGGGCACTGTTGTTTGGTGATAGACGTTGATGGCGTAAGGCTGATGACCGACCCTGGTGGCTGGACTAGTTCACAGCGTGAGGTTCGAGGACTAGCGGCAGTTCTGATTACCCACGAACATCCCGATCACCTGCACGTTGAGTCGCTGAAGACAGTATTGGTTAATAATCCTCAAGCGAAGGTAATTACTAACACTGGTGTTGGGGCGATGCTTGAGGCCCATAGTATCCCCTATCAGTTGGTTGAGGATCAGCAGTCAACGGTAGTCGGGGAGGTGTTGGTGGAGGGCTTTGGTAGTAAGCACGCCCCGATTTATCCAGGGGTACCGGAGGTGATCAATACTGGTTACTTTATAGCTGAGCAGCTGTATTATCCCGGTGACTCATTCCATAAACCGGGTAAAGCAGTGCGGGTTTTAGCTCTACCAATTGCGGGACCATGGATGAGGCTGGCCCAGGCTTTGGACTTTGCCAAGGACTTGGAGCCGCAGCTGTGTTTTCCGGTACACGATGGCATGCTTGATCCGGTGGAGTGGCTCTATCGACACCCTGCTCGGTTATTACCCGAGGCCGGCATTCAGTTTGAGGTCATTGAGCCAGGCATGACAAAAAAGGTATAAAAGAAGAAGCTGAGCTACTATGTATTATAGGAGGTGATGGTTATGGAAAAATCTACACGCATATGGATTATTGTTGGGATTGTTGTCGTGATCTTGGTTGTAGCTGGCCTGATTATTGGCTTAGCGGGTGAAGAGGCAGTTGAGGTAGAACCTAAGGCAATTGATCAACCAGTAGGTGAGGTTGTTGTGGAAGCCTCTCCGACGCCGACGCCGACATTAACGGTTCAAGTGGCTTTGCTTAAGGCTGTGGGAACCTATAGCGGTAGTGGTACGGCGACTCGAAAATTTGAAGAAGGAATCTTTAGGCATACCGTCAATGCGAAGATTGGCGATCCAGCGCCAGGAAAATTCTATGAGGGCTGGCTCGTTTTGCCAACGGCAAGTGGGCCTGAGTTTTTCTCGACCGGGAAGTTATTGAAGAATAGACAATCGTATACGGTCGTTTTTTCGACCAATCAGAACTTCATGGACCATATCGAAGTGGTGGTCACGGAGGAAACTGAGGCACTTGGCTTAGACGGTGTTCCGGAGAGTCATGTGCTGGAAGGATCGTTCAAGTAGTATTTTGTGAACCAAGCGCTGGTGGTGGTTGGTGCATTGGTCTTTAGTGCCGCGGCGGTGCTGGGTTATTTTGGTTGGCAAGAATTGCGTGGGATTGGTCCGGCAGTGCGCGCTCCGTCCCGTGATATTGTTGAGGTGCTTGAGCACGTTAATACCTCTGGTAGTCAGATCGACTTTCCGTTGGTGCTGCCGGAAAATTTTGGGCTGAAAATTTTTGCCGCCGATTTGATAAAACCGCGGGTTATTATTGAAGATCCGCGCGGGGTGGTACTGGTCAGTATTCCTGGAGAGGGCCGAGTGGTGGCTTTACCTGACGCAGATAGTGATGGGGTGGCTGATAGTGTTATTGAGGTGCTGTCAGATCTTGATCGACCACATGGTTTGGCTTTGGAGTGTGCCGAGGATTGTACTTTGTATGTGGCAGAAGTAGGTCAGGTGGTGGCTTATACCTACGAGCCGTCACGATTAGCAGCTGTTAATCCCCGAGAGGTAGCGTTACTGCCGACCGGCGGTCGACATACCACCCGATATTTATTGGTTAAAGATGATCAATTGCTGATTTCAATTGGCTCGGCTTGCGATACCTGCCTCGAAAAAGATCAGCGACAGGGCACTATTCAAACAGTGCCACTGCTTGGTGGGGAGACCGCACCGCTGGCGCAAGGTCTTAGAAATGCAGTGTTTATGGTGGAGCATCCAGAATCAGGTGAGGTCTGGGTTACGGAAATGGGCCGTGATCATCTCGGGGACGACCTGCCGCCAGATGAAGTGAATACTATACAGCCTGGCTATTTTTATGGCTGGCCCTATTGCTACGGTAACAATGTTCAGGATACGACCTTTGATGATTCGGCGGCAGCAGCGGAGAGGTGCCAGGCAGCGGTGGCCTCACGGATTGATATTCCAGCGCACTCGGCGCCGCTGGGTCTAACGTTTGTGCCGGTTAATTCAGCGTGGCCTCGGGAGTACTGGGGTGATTTATTAGTTGCGTACCATGGTTCGTGGAACCGTAGCGTACCGACGGGTTACAAGGTGGTGCGTTTTGAGTTTGAGGAAGATGGTACGGTGGCACGATCGTCTGATTTCATATCCGGTTGGTTGCAGGATGACGGAACGGCTCTTGGGCGACCAGCGGGGTTGTTGGCGCGCCGAGATGGGACGTTGTTGATTAGTGATGATAAGGCGGGAGTGATTTATTTAGTGAGTAGTGAATGAATATGGCTGGTCCAATAATTTTGACCTTGGCGATTCCAATTATAGGTGAGCGGGTTTTGTTGGGTTTTA
>JACZRJ010000142.1 GCA_022574795.1 Patescibacteria group bacterium
CAAAGATTTCGACGCTTTGACCGGTAAGCCGAAATCCTAAATCCAGTTTGGGGCGAATGTGCGGAGGAGGTCGCCGACCCTCAACGTATTGCTCAACGATTTGGCTGTACCGCTTTTTCTCAAATTCACTGAATGCCATTAGCTTAGTTCACATAACGTACTAATTAAGCGGCGACTGCGCAGCAGGCGTCCGGTGGAGGGTCGTAGTCCCGGAACGAACTTTAACGCCTTGTTATGTGAATTCATTGTGCTAGCTTCGCGCTGGCGATTCGGTTCAGGCTAACACCTGACTCTGCTGCTTCAGTAGCAAGTTGTCGATGAACTTCGGGTGGAACACGTACCATGAATTTTCCGCTATATTGACGCGTGGAAATTGGGCTTGGAAAGATCTCACCACTTTGCACCATTTCCTCTACACATTCTTTGACCAAAGAACGAACCCTTTTTAGCGCTTCCTCGGGATCATCTGAAAGCCAGCTAAGGCTAGGAAATTCAGCACATAACCCAACAAATTCTCCATCTTCCTCCGACCAGGTAACTCGATATG
The DNA here is from genome assembly GCA_022574795.1 of Patescibacteria group bacterium. Taxonomy (GTDB): domain Bacteria; phylum Patescibacteriota; class Andersenbacteria; order UBA10190; family UBA10190; genus JACZRJ01. The sequence continues at coordinate 548 of JACZRJ010000142.1, forward strand.
TATATTTGTCAGTTTCAAGAATCATGTTTAAGCTCCAATTTCTGAATGGCGAGTAATGCCTGTCTTACCTGATACGGCTTAGCTTTCCCCTTGTCGTTTTGTATATTCACTCTAGGATCTCCCGGCCAGGGAGTCTTAAAAACACAATGACTGGTGCCAGTTTGACGGGGTTTACCAAAATAATGTTCACAGACCTTTTTCAATTCGTTAAAGCGAATCCCATTTGGATTCGACTTCATTTGCTCAAGAGATTTAGCTAAATCGACCACTAATAAATAGTATCACTATTGATACTATTATCAAGTTTTGTCTACTTGCACATAACGTCAGAGTTATGCGGCCCGCCAAAGGCGGGTCCGTTGAGCGAAGCAAACGTACTTAAACGCCTTGTCATGTGCCATGCCCACCAAATATAAAAACCTAGAGAGAAACTGCAAAAAACAACATACCGACACCTGAGATCAAACCACCTACAATTGAAACTGATGCCCAGAAAAATGTAAGTGTAGTATGACGAGTTTGACGAGCTTTTCTCTCCGCGTTATCCATTGAAATTGATGATTCAATAGAGACTCGTTGAAAGAAAGGCTGAATCACGCGTGTTGACAACATGAGGACAGCACCAACAAGAATCATGCCTGTGTACGTTGAGGGGCTCACAAAGAAAAGAACAGCTGTCGCGAGTGCAAATAGACCAAGATTAAAAAGCATGGTCCAGTTAATGATTGAACCCATTAAAAAGTGCCATCGGTATTCGGATTTATACTGATTCAAAGAATCTTGTCCTTTCCTGGAGGGGTCAATAATACCCTGAGTACTGATTAGTTCAGGCAAGCGTTTATTAAAATCGCTATTTATTTTTTGACGAGCATTACAAATTCCTTGTCCCAGTGGGCTCTGATAGAAGGCTCGTTGTGCTTCTAATTGTTCTTCGGTGAGATGTTCGATGTAAAGCTCGATCATGAGTTGTCTTTGTTTTTCTCGAATCCAGGCGACTCTCTCTGACTGACTTGGCAGGACTTTAGAGTCATCACTGATGCTTCCAAAATTTGATTTGCTTAATAATTCTTCGGCAAGCATTCGTTTTCGTTCTTCTTTCAAGGTCAAAGCCCCATTAGAAACATAACGCTGAGTTAATCGGCCAGCCGCAGGCTGGTCCGGTGGAGGCTGAAGGCCAAAACGAACTTTAACGCCTTGTTAGCTCTCACCCCCACTGCCTCTCTTTAGTTTGCTAGCGCGGAGTCGTTGCTCACTTCGCATTACATGCAGAATGAAGACGTAACTAAGATCGGGGCGATAAAAAACTCGACATGGAGGTTCGACAATTTGACGATGGTTCCAACCTTCAAGCTCAGCTGGTTTTGAACCGCTTTTGGGATGCTCTGTGAGCTGCTCAACATGTTTAAAAATTCTGCGTACCAACTTCTGTGCAGCAACTGGATTCTCTAGGGCAATAAAATCCGCTATTGCATCAAGATCTGAAAGCGCTGGTTCGGTCCAGACTATTTCAACCATCGAGACATTCTGGATATTGCTTCTTCGTGCGAGATAGTCCGGCCATCTTCAACCGCGCGCTCGCCACGGGCTATGCCTTCAAGAAGTTTTATTCTTCCTTTTAGGTTCTCAAAGCTTTCTACATCAACCAGATACGCCGCAGGCAGGCCATGTTGAGTGATTAAAATTGGCTCTTTGTCACGAGACAGTTCGGAGAGTAACTCCGTTGCCTTTCGTTTTAAGGTAGTTACTAATTCAGTTCTCATAAAGTGATACTAAAGTAGCACTTTCTTTGATGCAAGTACTATTTGAAGCTAACGTTTTAGTTAAGCGGCCCTGAGCAGCTGCGTCCGGTGGAGCCAGCTTACTGGCGGAAGATACTTGAACGATTAGTTATACGCCTGCAAACAACTCATGGTATTTCACAACTCCAT
>JACZRJ010000143.1 GCA_022574795.1 Patescibacteria group bacterium
ATGGTTTAATTGTCCTGGCTCCTGACGGCGGTGGAGACGCCATCACCGTCACTCCTTCCGCTGCTATTACTGACGGCTTAGACGTAGCTAACTCCATCATCGTTAACGCCATTAACGTTGGCCCTAACACTATCCTGGGTACCACCGCGGTGATTGATTTCACTAACTTTGATGTTGATGCCAACGGTCAGGTAATTGCCCTTGATGGCATCGTCACTGAGGTGGTAGCCGGAACCTGTTCTGACAGTAATTTTGCGACTGACACCGACGGTACGCTCTGTATTGATTCAAGCAACGGACGTATTTACTACCGGTACGGCGGCGCCTGGCATTACAGTGCTCAAACTGCCGGTTTTCAAATTCCTGACTATGAAACTGAGGGTATTGAGATCGGTGACTACGTCATCGGCCGGATCAACAATGAGCTCTCCGACGGTGCCCTTCACGGACTCTGGGAAACAATTGATCTCAGTATCTTGCTCGGCCAGGGGCCAGTTAATATCAGCAATGGCGTTATCACCGAAGATTTGGACGGAGTATCAATTGATGTTGATGTCTTTGGCGCCGTACAGACCGTTGAGCTCTTAGCCGGCCAACAACTTGACCTAGCAGTGCTAGTAGAGCAACTGGGCGTGGTTGATGAAGAGGAGCAACTGTCTACGGCAGACTTGCTAACACGAGTAGACAGCCTGGAGAACCGCCTGGCTACCCTAGAGAACACTGGCACCGTCGCTGGTATCACGGGGCAGGCGGAGGAGGCTGCCGTTGAGCCTGACACCATTATCTGGCAAGACGTTGCTGTCACAGGTCTGTTGACCGTTGAAAACAATGCTGACCTGCTTGGTGAGTTGACCGTCCGCAGCGACGTCACGCTGTATGCTCAACTCATTGTCGACACCATTAACATCGCTAACGCGTTATTCGTTCATGGCGACACCACCTTATTTGGTAACCTGCTGGTTGAAGGTGATGTTGATATTAAAGGGGAGCTCTCCCTGAGTGATCAGCAAGCCGGATTGGCGACCATTCCCCGTGGAGGGAAAGAGGTTGAGGTTACCTATACCAAGCCATTTATTAAGACACCATTAGTACTAGCGAGCCCACAGGTCCCCATTAGTCAGTACTGGATAGCTGAACAAACCTCAGCTGGATTTATCATCAGAACAAGCGAACTAGCGGATGAGGATATCAGCTTCAGTTGGCTCACTCTGACAGTTGAAGAGCCTAAAACTGTCCTAGGAGAAGCTCTCGACACTGATGACGATGGAATTCTTGATATAGACGAAACCGACGAGACCAAAACGGAAGAACAGGGCAGCGAACCGGCCGACAACTCTGAGACTAAATAACCTAGAGGGTGACTCGCCAGGTGACTTAGTTTGACCAACCAACCCTCACCCAGCTCTCCTTAGCGACGTTCTTAGGATATCGCAGTACTTAGAGAGCTGACATTGCTCTTTTAAAATCCACTGCCGCAAAAACCTTCTTTCACCTTGGGGAGTGTAACTTGCGTAGGTTTGGGAAGAGTCGAAGTTGTGGACAACTTTGCTTCCACGGTCCCTATGGTGCTGCTAAAGTGTTATGATCTATATTAGCGGCCTAAGTAATAGACGCTAAGAAACCTAAGCTACTAAGCCTTGAGGACAAATATGGAAGAACAGCAGACACAAGTCAAAACACCAAGTAAAAAGCCGCCGCAGGTTTCTAAACCCAAGAAGCGCCGCCGTGGTTCCGTCAACTTTTTATTGTTTGTTGGCTTAATCGCCGCCATTTCCATGTTTGTCTGGGCAGAAAACCAGCGACGTGATGTGTCCGCCAGATTAGCTCAAACTGAGCAGCAACTTGAAGAAATTCGTGAGTCAACTCAGCGCAGCGGCTCCTCAATAGCTCAAGAGGTCCTCAATAATGTCAGGGTCTTAATTGATCTTCCAACTGATCCCGAGCCGACAGTTGCCACTATCACTGACATCAACCGCCTTCGAGAAGCGAATGAGTTCTACAACAAAGCCGAAAACGGAGATCACCTAATCATCACTGAGAGACGTGCTATACTGTACGATCCTGATCGCAACATCATTCTTGATGTAGTCCCCGTGAGTTTAAACCGAGATACTGAACCAGGAGATGCCGATGAAAGCGCCGAAGAAACCAACCGCACGGCACCTGCTGCCCAGGAAACACCTGACACTCAGACGGCGCCAGCGGCTGAGACCGCGGAGACAGAAAGCTCAACCGAAGATACCGGCGACACAACCGGACAGTAGAGAAACCGCAGGCTAGGTTTTTCTCTTACGTAAAGAATCACTGTCATCGGTGGCTCTTGTGTTAGTTTTTGGCAACCAGCCAGCCAAATTGAGCGCCTAGCCAATATGGTATGCTGAGCCGGCACAGAACTATGGCCTCATTTATTCCTGGGCGTTGGGTTGCCGCCATGATGATAGTCTTCGCGGCCAT
>JACZRJ010000144.1 GCA_022574795.1 Patescibacteria group bacterium
GTAAGGGTTGAGTGGAGCTGGGATTCAAAAGGAAGTGGCGCCATATCAAAGTTTATTATTGATGGGGGATTGAAGCGTGATTCTAAAAATGCTCCAGTAACTGATTGCAACAGTATTTAAAATTGGTTTAATATTCATGAAGAACCTGGGCAAGCAGATCGCTCAAAAACCATTCGTGAATATTACTTACGATGTTCCCATACTTCCCTTACTCGCTATTCTAGCTGGCACTGGATTATCTCAAATTCCCAAGTATGCCAAGCTAAGATATCAAAGCGCAGTTTTCGTGTTGCTATTAGGAGTTGTCATGGTTATTGGCTATGTTCCTCAACGAGCGCTGCTATCTCCTGAAGGAAAACACGAGGAATCCCCGGTCAGTATTCGTAGAGTTGCGAGATACATACAAGACAATACCAGCCAAGATGATTTGATCTTTACTCCCGAAACCTACTTGGCTGTTGAAGCAGAGAGGCGAGTGGTTCCGGGAACTGAGCTTGGCCGTTTCTTTTACTTTCCTGAATGGTCACCTGACGTGGTCAGGATCATGGGCGTTCTTAACGAACCTATGTTCAACGACATCATAACCTCCCGCCAGGCACAGATCATAGTAATCAATACAGCATTCTTCTGGCGGCAAGTTCCAGACCAAGCGGAGGAAAGGGAGAAGCTGCTTAGTTGGATAGAAAGCAGCGGATATCAGCGTGTTGACCTGCTGCATGACTTCTTGCCGGCAGTTGAAAGTTTAATTGTCTATGAAAAGACTAAGTAGACAATTGATAGCGAGGGCTGCAGTAATCCTGGCCAGTATTACTGTTCTTTGGATTAGCCTTCCTAGGCCCGATACAGTTGAGATATTTCGACAGTCATCCCCCATACTCGAGGGTCAGGATAAACCAAAAAATTCTGCAATTGAGTTGTTGCCAGAAACAACAATCCTCCAGAGGCTGTGGATACCAACAAGTGATGTCGTGGCGATAAGATTCTTCGTTAAATCGAAGGCCGATACTTTATTAACTGCTAAGCTTCGTAGCGACGAGGCTGGATTACCTGGTGCTGCTGGTGTTAGTGAGCCGGTGCTCAGTTTTGACGCAGGGGCCATTACTCAAGTTACGGCTCGATTGCAAAAACCTCTGCCGAGTAAGCACAGCTGGATATGGCTGGAAATTTCCAACAAGGCAGATAAAGAGTCGGTGTCAGTGCTTCGCGAGATAGATGGCAGTAAGTATCCGGGTGGCGTATTGAACAAATTAGAGACTGATAATCTTGAGAAGGTGCCTGGCGTTATTTCATTTGCGCTTGATCAACGAATAGTCAGTTGGCCTAGGCCAGAGATTTTCATCCCCGTTGTGATTTTGATAATTGCCATCATAATCATGGTGAGAAGTGTCGAACCCCTGAAATATCGCCAGTCTTAGCGGTAATTCGAGATAGTCGTGGTGACAAATCTCGTTTGGTAGCCCGTAGGGGAATCGAACCCCTGTTGCTGGTGTGAAAAACCAGTGTCCTAACCATTAGACGAACGGGCCGCGTGAATAATGCGCTTCCAAATTATAACTGGAATCTCCCGCTACTTCAGCCAGTTCTTGCTGATACTAGAGGATACTTCATCCGGCATGGTATGTCCGCTCAGCCCAGAGGACATAACGACGACAAGACGAGGCCTCGTACCGACTGTTGTAGCTGCTTTTTGCAATCCTGTCTATTCTGGACTCACTGATTTATATCAGCACACGTTGCCTCGCGTAGCGTCCGCTGGCCAGAAAAGTAATTCGGTCGCCCAGCCAAGGCTAAGTACACATCATCAGGTAAAGATCGAAACTGGCACATATATATAAGCGGGCTAAACAGTGCTCGCGCAGCTGGGTAAGGATTAACCCGCATTGTGCCGTACGACCATTCTTGTACCGCTACTGTAAATCCTGGCCTGCCTTTAAACACAGCCGGCTCTATATAGTGCGAGATCACACCAGGCAGTTGCGCGGCAACAGAGTCTGCCACCCACAGCGTGTTCACACGCTCTGTCTGCCCCGAAAAAATTGCTAGTGCTAGATAATTGTAGACATCAAAGGTGATGAACGACACTGGCAGCACAAGAAACAAAAAAACGACAACCGTCAGTGTCGCGGGACGTGCTCCGAACAGCAGATCACGAGCGGTCATGTTTGTATCCCAAAAGAGCACGACCACAAGAGCCAGCAACGCGACATTCCAAATCAGGAGGTTCGGCACAGTCGTAATTCTCAGGAGAGCAATAGTCAGCAGCATCATGGCAGCGAGAAAAATACCCAAGGGCCTTAGGCGCCTTGTTAGCAGGGCCAGGCCAGTAAGTATTTCAGCACTAGCAGCAATGAGGCTAACCACCGGTGACGCAAGGAACACGCCCAAGCCAAATTGGGTTAGGATTGGAGAATGAGCC
>JACZRJ010000145.1 GCA_022574795.1 Patescibacteria group bacterium
GATAGCAAAGCTCTTTTTGAATATGTCAACAGGGAACTGATTGCTAAGAAGTCCAGATTGTGTGGCGATAAGATTAAACTCTCTGGTGGTTGCATCTATCTTATACCTCTTAAATGAGAAGGTCCCCTTTCGCAAGCGTTTCGCGATATCATCAGCGTTGATATAAATACCAAAATCTACCGAGGCTCCGATCGTGCCGGTAATGGCAAACTTAACAAATTGCCGTGCCGTGCGCTGATATTTGAGCGGGGCCAGTCCGACCAACCGCTCAGCAAGTGCTTTCAACATCCCGGTAATTATCCGCTGTGAATAACGTTGTCGACTGCGCCCCACTCAGCCTCACTATTTTCTGGCAGCAGTATTGTTACCTCGTCCCCCTCCTCCGCTTTATAGAACGTTACGCTGGCCAGCAACACAGCGTACACTTTCTCGGGTGTTTTCACACCAAAGTTTCCGTGTTCATCAATTTCAAGACTACCAACCACCCGTCGCCGCTCAACGGGCCCGATTTGCTTATAGGTAAAGCGGCCATCAGTACCCACGGTTAATTTCAAGACGTCTCCTTCAACCAACTTCGATTTCGAGGCATAGTTTGGTGGCACGGGATATTCATCCCCATCATTGCCCTGCATATTTTTACCGTCGAAAACACCTTCAACAACCCGCTCGCCACCCGCTATCTCTGTCACCCCACCGACAGACTCTGCCGGAGCATACTCTCCGCTTCCCTCCTCACCTTCCGCTAAAGCCTGTCGGACATATTGAATATTCCGCTCGGCTTCATCGAGGCGCTGTTGAACTAGGGCTAAGGTTTTCGGGTTCAGTTCAGGCATGGGTGTTTGTTTTGCCTTTTTAATTCTTGGTGTCGTTAGCGCTATAGTACCATGAAAGGGTACTCTAAAGACAATTCGACATGATTTCGCGACGCGTCACCTTATTACTATTGCTCATAATCATCCTGCTGGGGCTTGGCGTGCGCTCTTTCGAGTTGACCGCCCGAAGCCTATGGTTTGATGAGGCTTTTTCCTGGCGCTTGATCCAGTTTCCACTACCCGAACTGCTGGCTCGTGATGCTCAGGATGTTCATCCACCACTCTACTATATCGTCCTCAAAGGTTGGGCCAGTTTTTTTGGTAGCACGCTTTTAGCCCTCCGTAGTTTTTCGGTGGTGCTAGGCGGCCTGACCATTGTGGCCAGCTACTTATTTGCCGCGGCAGCCAGCCGACGCCGAGCGGTGGGCTTAACTGCCGCCAGCTTGATTGCTGCCTCGGGATTTCAGATCCAGTACGCCTGGGAGGCCCGCATGTACACCCTGGATACCGCCTTGATTCTTTTCGCCAGCTGGGTGCTACTCCTGGCGGTTAGAAAAACGGTGGCGGGCAGCCGGCTCGCCGTCGTGCTACCGCTGTGGATTTCCTACGCCATCCTGGCGGCCAGCACCATCTATGTTCATTACTTTGCCTTCTTCGCCTTGGTTGCCCACGCCGTCTTTGTCCTCTTCCTGGCCTTTACCTTGGCCCGAGCCAAAGGCCGAGCTGCTTCGCTAAAACGACTACTTGGCCTGGCCAGCTTCGCCCTCATCATTATCATCGTAGTGTATCTGCCCTGGTTGCCAACCCTCCTGGCCCAAAACCAGCAAGTTCAGACCAATTACTGGATCCCCGCCATTGGCGGTTGGTCTATTCCGGATACCTTCTATCGCATGTTTTGGCCGACGCCTGACGTCCCGCGCCACCTGGGTGTCGGCTGGATCGCCGTAGCCTCCACGCCAATTATTGCCACGCTGCTGGGTTGGCTGTGGCTAGGTCTGAGCACACGCCGCCTGCGGTCCGTCCGCGACGGAGTCTGGCTAACCGTTTTGAGTGGCATAATCCCTTTTCTCTTGACCATAAGTCTCTCGCTGTTGGGCCAGAGCCTGTATCAAGACCGCTTCTTTGTCTTCACCCACCTCTTTATTGTTATCGGTGTAGCCTTGCTACTTCATCAATTACCCCAGCAGGTCAGGCGAGCTGCGATCGGTATCGTCATTATCGGCTTCCTGGTTGCCAGTTATCAGTACTGGCTGAGACTCGATATCCCCGCTCACCCAGGAGCTCACGCCGTAGCGAGGCATGTGCTTGATACCATGACGCCAAATGAGACAATAGTGGTCAGCTCACCGTTTGTCTACTTCGCTATCGATCACTATGCGCAGGAAGAATATGACGGCCAGACTGATCCCTTGTTGTACTCGCAGACTGGTGAACTGCTCCATTTTTCTGGCGGACCCATCTTAACTGAAGACGATATTATTGGACCATCGTACTTCGAGGAAAGCTCAATCAAGCAAGTCTGGGTTATTGATACCTCGGGCTTTGGCGAGAGCGCTCTGGTATTACCGGACGACTGGCAAGCAACCGAGACCATAAG
>JACZRJ010000146.1 GCA_022574795.1 Patescibacteria group bacterium
CGAAGTCCTGAGGCGTCGCTCATCAATTGATATCCCAGGCGCTGCCCGGTTATACAGCAGCGTAAATACCGGAGCATGAGGAAAAAGCTCCATCAACGCCTGCAACACCCGCTCAGCCCCGCCAAACTGAACCAAGTAATCGTGCACTAAGGCCACACGTACCCCCTTCATTCCCCCTTTATTCACACCTAAAGCGTACTCTACCCTGCCCCAAATTTAAAAACCTCCTCCGTCTCGAATCAGTGCCCCCACTAGGGCAGCTGTAGAGATTCATTCATACCACTGACCGACAGGCCAGGTCGTCTGCCACCGCCAATCACATACAGCACAGTATCGACAACGCCACTAGCCAAACCATGACGTGCTGTCGGCAGCGGTGGCAATGAGTGCCACGCTTGAGTTGTTAGATCATACGCTTCAACCTCATCGAATGTTTTGGTGGTGCTCTCCCCGCCGCTTATAATAAAGAGAGTATCAGTGGCCACTCCGGTAACGCCACCACGCGCCGTCGGCACATCTGGACCAGACCTCCAGGCATCTAACTCAACCTCAAAAATCTCTAGCGTTGCTAGGTTATTAGCTGGTGACCCTTGCCGGCCACCGGCCACCAAAAGTTCATTGCCTATCGACGCCACTGCCAGGTGTTCGCGAGAAGTTGGCATCGCCGCCAGCTGCTGCCATTGCACCTCACCAGGCCTCCACCGGAGCAAATCAGCAGACACACCACCATCAATCACGCCACCAACCACATAAATTGCACCATCAATAACCGCCGCACCGTGTGCCCCACGCGGATCGGGTAAAGAAATATCGCGACTCCACAATTCTGTCGCGGGATCAAACACGAACACATCGTTCTGTGGCGTAAATCGAATACCGGCATAACCACCGATCACGTACAGCTTGCCGCCGACAGCGACAACGGCAGCATGATGACGCGGCTCGGGTATGTCAGCAACCCTCGACCACCGATCAGCTACCGGATCATACACCTCAACAGTTGCCAGTGTTCTGCTCGTGCCGCTCAAGCCACCCACCGCGAAAATCTTTTCCTTCAGGACTGCGCTGCTAACCTCGGTGCGCTTAGTCGGCATTTTTGCTCGAACCTCCCAAGACCCACCACCTTCAGTCACGGTAATCTGGGTGCGATCTCCTGATCGCACCAAAGGTATATTTCCTAAGCTCGGACTATAGACATACCAAACGTAACCACCAATGATCACCACAACAATAATGAACCCAACACGCAACCAGACTGTCCGAATCATAATATTTAACAGCGTACCCAAATCCTATAAAAAACCCGAGTGCATTGCCTAAGGCTAAGGATTAAATGAGTGAAGGTGTCAGGAACCTTCATTTCTACTAGCACGACAACCCTGCCCTCGCTATGCTGAATTGACAACATTCGGCACAAGTGCAATTTTTTAAATGTCGGTAGTCTTGATCTTGCCAAAGAAATCCACCGTGGAACGATGGCAGCGAACGTCATGCTGTGTTTGGTTGAGAACTACAACCACAACCTACGCGACGCCGTTCGCTTAGGTAACGGCACCGCATGACCATACGCGAAGAACGACGTGGCGGCGGCGACCGCCGAAGGTATCGGTGGAAGGATGAGCGTGAGCGCAACGACGAGATTGTGGAGCGCGAGACAGCCTCCATAGCCGAATACCTGCTTGACGAGGGCTTAATTAAGGACAGGTCGGGCCGCAAGGTAGTGTGGCTGACGATACTCACCACCCTGCGCGACATCGCCGTGAGCCTGCGCTGTCTGGCAGACAAGGACGCCGCATGATCCCCTGGTACGTCGTGTGGCTGTTGCTTTCGCTGGCGTTCGTAGCTGGCTGTGGATGGGTGGCGCAACGCTCTGTGCGGGTGGAGACGTTCGATGCTGCGATCGCACAGGGCGTCCGTGGTGTTGAGATGGTACGTGCGGGCCTTCAACGCGAGGCTCGGCTACGCAGTCGGCTGGAGGCGTCGCACAGGCTACTCGAGCAGGCCACCAAGAAGCGCGACCCCGAGGCTATCGACTGGAGTGTGATCGGCACATGAGAGGACCAGAGGCCGAAATCCAGAAGCACATAATCGAGCTTTTACGCGACAAACTTGAGTTTAATGTATGGGAAACGAGCCAGGGCTACAGGAAAGATCCGGGCGGTACGCGCATGACTCCGGGTATCCCAGACCTGATTATCGCAGGTCACGGCCACACGCTGTTCGTTGAAGTGAAAGCCCCGAAGGGCGGCAAGCTCACCGATATGCAGTACCTATTCCGTGTGCGCTGGACGGAGAGCGGCGGCACGAGTCTCGTGTGGCGCTCGGACAGCGACGCATGGGATTGGCTCGTGAGCGTGGGCATCATCGAAGAGACGGACGAGGTGGCATGAA
>JACZRJ010000147.1 GCA_022574795.1 Patescibacteria group bacterium
AAACGAGGCGGTGTGCGAGCCACGAAAAACAGGAGACCCTTCGAGCTGATTTACTATTCCGCATTTGATTCCAATGAAAAAGCTCGGCGTTTTGAGAAGTATTTAAAAAGTTCTTCTGGCAAAGCCTTCCGCAACAAGCGACTTATTTAATTGCGCTCCCATGTGATCAGGGTTTGCGCTGCGGCTTAGTTGCGACTCAGCTAGCAGCTAGGGTCCAAAAAAGAGTACGCTCGCTCAAATATAATACGGGCAGAGCCAGAAATTCGGCGGCATTTTGAGAAGATCGATGACATGAAAGTTCCTAACCTGCTCCGTCGAAAACCTTGTCGATCCAGCCTGCTACACTTTGCTCATGCAAACATCAAAATCACCCAAACAAACAGCCCGAGTAGCTTACCTGGCAGCCAAAGAGGCCTTACCTCTCTACAGCCACAAGTATTCCCCTAAGAAGTTCACTCAACCACAGTTAGTAGCCTGCCTGGTTTTAAAAGAGTTCTTTACCACAGATTACCGAGGGATTACTGCCATCCTTGAAGATTCCTCAGATCTAAAGAAAGTGTTAGAGCTTAAAACAGTCCCGCACTACACCACCTTACAGAAAGCAGCCCACAAACTGCTTAGCAAGAAGACTTTGCAGAAATTAATGGCAGGCATCCTCAGTAGAGCCACCAAGGAGAAGATCATGGACCCCATCATTCAAGTAGCAGCCCTGGATGGTACTGGCTTTGAGTCTCATCACGTTAGTAACTACTTTGTGAAGCGTAAAGAGAGAACTAGCGCTGACAAGTACCAAACCAGCCACTACACGCGCTTTCCCAAGGTTGGTGTTGTCTGTGACATCAACACCCACCTGGTGATCTGTGGTATCCCTGAACGTGGACCTAAGTTTGATCGGACTCATTATCGATCCGCGCTCAAAGAAGCAATGCAGCAAAAAACTATTGTTACTCTACTGGCTGATGCCGGTTACGACGGTGAAGCTAATCATATTCACGCCAGGAAAAGATACGGTATACGTACCATCATCCCGCCAACCATTGGTCGACAGACTGATACGCTACCTAAGGGAAAGTACCGGCGGCTGATGCGCACTCACTGGCCCAAGCAACTGTATGGTCAACGTTGGCAGGTGGAGACAGTTATGAGCATGCTGAAGCGAAACTTAGGTTCAGCCTTAAGGGCTAGAACCTACTGGAGTCAGTGTCGGGAGATAGGGTTAAGACTGTTCACGCACAACGTGATGATTGTGCTGCCTTGTTTTTAAGTGGTTTTCTACGGAGCATTCCTGACCCCTTCAGGCAAACACCTGGTATTTTATATCCCTTCTTATCAAATACTGCTCCAACCTTTCTTTTTTGGATACCTACTCCTTTAACAGCTTTGTCTAGCTATGTAAGGCTTGGTATTGACAATACTAATTATTTGTTATATAACTATCGATCAGTCACTCACTGAACTATTTTTTCAGTTGAGCTGAATGGTTCTTTTACAAATAAAATCCTCGTTCGAGTGCTTTGGAGGCACGCGTTTTAAGAAAGGAGAGCAGTCGCTATGGATCAAGATAAAGATGAGGTTGGCTTGAGGGCTGTTGCTGTAGTCGAAGGATCCATCGCTGAGTCAAGTCAACTTAGAGACATCGAAGCCCTGAGGGTTCTTCCGTGTGACACGTTAGACAAACTTGGAGCCGAGGCGTTTTATGTCTACGCAGTCGTCTACAGTCCGGAACTCGCCGGTGGCGGGTGTTTCCGTGGAGGACGCGGGGAAGAGATTACGTTTAAGGATGTGTTGGTCACTGCGAGTGAGATTGAAGTAAGACGTTTTTCTTCCAATGGGGAGCCGCGGCTGTGTGAGCGACAAAGAGATGAAGCCTGGTCGGTGTGGGCCAACTTCAAGACTATGGACTTGGTTCCCGGAGACGTCATCCGTACTCGGTTTGGGACAAAACGGACGATCAAGAAGATCTTATTTGATCCAACTAAGTATGGCGGCAGGCTCACTGTCGAGCGTAAGCCCTACACTGGTGAAACTAGCTCGGAGGAGATTCTCATGAGCAAGCTACTCACTCCGGCGTTTGTCGGGCAGATTGAAAGAATTCACCGGCCGCGTAGCGGCAGGGCGCGTATCTTAGAGGGTATCTCGGTGTACTAAACGAGTCCCAACTATCAGCGAGTTCCTGCAAAAAAAGTTGTTGTCTATTATGTAGTAGAGAAAACAAGACTAGTGCCCCATTGTGGTTTCACCACCTGGGGCTTTTTCTTACCCAAAACACTCTTTCATTTGATTGATCTCCTTGAAAATGTGGTTTTCACCCTTCCTAAAGCTACGGAGTGGCAGGTAGCCGTCTCCCACCTTAAAAAACTCACTTTATTCACCCTGCTG
>JACZRJ010000148.1 GCA_022574795.1 Patescibacteria group bacterium
GCCGCGCACCCGATAGGTGTTGTAGGGTGACGGATTGTCGAAGTCGGCGCGGCGAATGTTGCGATCCCGGCGGCCGTCCAGATAGAGCGCGTACAGCAATGTCGGGTCGCATTGCAACAACATGCGTTGCCGCAGCCGGTTGTGATACACAGCGGCGACCAGCGGGCGCTCCAAGGCCAGCCCGGTCTCTGCTTCGACCAGCGACGCAATGGTGATCAGCTCACGTACGGTGAGCTCCGCCTCTTCCGCCCAGCGAACACGCTCGTCGTTCCACACGGCGCGGAACTGCGTCACCATCATGTACACGATGTCCTCGGCGCCGGTGTCGTGTGGCGCGGAGTACGTATCCGGAAAGAGATAGCCCTCGAGATCCCGGCTGCTTGGCACCTGTGCCAGATACTCAAACTTACTGGCGTAAGAAGCTGGATCAGCCAGGGCAATAAATTCATTGGCGCTGCCAATTCCCTTAGCCGCGGTACGCTCGGCTATTTGGACCAGGGTGAAGCCTTCGGGGTAGGTAACTGCCAAGTCTGAGATCGTAGCATCGCCAGTCATGAAGCGCTTAATAACTGAGCTGACACGCTCGCCCCGCTCGATCTGGTAGTTTCCTGCTTGGATGTTGGTGGCTGCTGCTAGCCGCCAGGCGTGGTATCGCCAGGGCAAGGTGGTACGGGTATAGCCATCATTGGCCAGCTGTTGCCAAAGGTTAGTGGCCGCCGTGCCGGTGGTGATGTTTATCTCGCCGTCATGTTTGATGGTATCCAGGACGACCCGAAGCCAAACAATTAGGCTGAGCACGATAAGGCCAAGAGCTACCCAGAATCTGAGGAAGCTTACCCAGTTAGTTATCTTAATCATCTAGAGGTGTTGGTCGTCACCCGCAGCCTCCAATTTTTCCACAACCTCTTTTACTTTGTACGCTTTATCACGATCAGTCACTAGCACAGCGTCTTCGGTGATCACCACAATGGTATTTTGCAGGCCGATCATGGAGACGGTTCGATCGGTCGCGTTGTAGACATAGTTGTTTTTTGAGTCGATGTGAATGTGGTGTCCGTGCGGCTCGTGGTCGCCATGCTGACCAAAAACTTCCTGGACAGCGGCCCAGCCGCCAATGTCATTCCAGCCGTAATCTCCAGTTACCGTGATAATTGGTGACGTCTTTTCTAGTAAGGCGTAATCAATGGATATCTTCGGAAGCTCGCTATATATTTTGTCGGCCTGCTTAAGGTTACGGTGCTTAAGGGCTTCCTCAAAGCCATCAATACCCTTGATTAATTCAGGGTTGTGGGTCGCAAGTTCAGACAGCAAGTATTTTGGACGGCAGCTAATATAGGCCATGTTCCAAAAAAAGTTTCCGGCCGCAAGATATTTTTTGGCGGTGGCCAGATCCGGTTTTTCTTTAAAGTCTATAACTTGATAGACACCGTGGTGCCCCGGTACTTTCTGGCCTACTTCCAAGTAGCCCAGGGTGGTCTCTGGAGAGGTTGGTTTGTGTCCGATGATAATGATAGTTTCAGGATATTTCTTGATTAGCGGGGCAATTTTTTGTAGGTCTTTGAGAAAAGCCTGCTCTTTTGTAAAAACATGATCAGACCACATAAAGATTGTTGGTTCATTTTCCTTGCCAGTGAGCTTGAGCTGGATGCAAGCGGCGGCAAAGGCCGGACCGGTGTCGCGACGAGCAGGTTCGTAAAAGATGTGATCGTCTTTGACGTCTGGCAAAAGGTCTTGAATTCTCGCTTTATATCGATTCACCGTAGCGAGGTAGATGTCAGCTGGGTCAGCCAGCGTTAGGGCACGATCATAGGTGTGCTCTAATAATGTCTTGCCGGTACCCAGGTCAAGAAACTGCTTGGGGTTATCCTGGCGTGAGACCGGCCACAGTCTGGTTCCTCCCCCGCCAGCCATAATAACGATATTCATATGTCGTCATTATCGAGTAGCAGTTAGCAAGTAGCAAGCCGGAGTCGAGTGATACTTGGCCCTTTATACTTTATACTTGGAAGCATGAGTTTAGCTGCTCAATATCTTCGTTAGAGAAAGCTGCTGCAGCCAGTATACCATTATACTTAGCATCATCCATACCAGGTGCATACTGAGGCCTATTAAAAGCCTGGATACGTTCAATCAGTTCTATCCCAGTAGCTTTGAATAGTCCAAAACTAGCTTGAGGATGATTACGGTCTAGTTGATTTATGAGTGCCTGCGCTTCAACCCTAGATAGAGCAGGTGGAAGTATCACCTGCGTTTGTTGGCGTACTTGAGCTAGAAGTTGTGTAGCAAAGGCAATATCCTCAGGAGATAGTGAGGATGGAGGCGATACTAGTCGAAGTATATCAGCTAACTCTGATACACTACC
>JACZRJ010000149.1 GCA_022574795.1 Patescibacteria group bacterium
GGGCCACCTTCGATGCGAGAGGTGATTAAGTAGAGGTCTAGGGCCCGATAGTACTGGGCGATGTCAGCATGTCGGGGCAAATAGCCGACATTGGTAAAAGGAATTTTATTGGCGGTAAGCCCTTTGCTAACAAAACCTCTGGCGGGGCCAACAAGAAGTACGTGAATAGGGACCTGTTTAGACAAGTCAGTCACAACTTTAAGGAATAGATCCGGCCCTTTCTCGTGCTTTGGCGTATCTCCGGCTTCCCAACCGACACCATCCTTTTGAAATGAGCCGATGACTGTACGATTTGGCGGAATATGTAGGTTGCGACGTAGTTGTTCGCGCTCAAGGGGAGTACCTGGCCGAAAGATGTCTAGATTTACGCCGAGTGGAATGACGCTGATTTTATGTTCGGGTACGCCGAGGGTGAGCAGTTGCTGCTTGGTGGTTGACGAGCCAGTGTGTAGGTGGCCGAGGGAGTCGGCCAGCTCGGGGATATGTTG
Source organism: Patescibacteria group bacterium (assembly GCA_022574795.1). Lineage (GTDB taxonomy): Bacteria > Patescibacteriota > Andersenbacteria > UBA10190 > UBA10190 > JACZRJ01. Next base: position 489 of record JACZRJ010000149.1, read on the forward strand.
ATTTCTTGATGCTCCGGGGATGATGTGCCAGATGGTACCGATAGTTTTGTTTGAGGAGTGAAGGTAACGGGTACCATTTCGCCACAGCATGGTATGCAATGAGCCAAAGTGTACGATGGCCTGGTTGATGCCCCAGGTTGAGGTAGAGACGCGGGCCGTGAGTGAGTGTGTCTGGTTGAGTTGACTGGTAATGGTTTGGCCGATCTCTTGGATAATCCAGTTCGCCGGCTCGACAATATAGTGTAGTTGCCTGGTCGAGACCGCATTGGCTACGGTGTCACGAAGAATTGTGCTGCGGGTGCGCCAAGACATGGGGCTGGGGAGTTACAGCGGTTGGCTGTTTCTTGGTAGTAACAACGGCGTATATTTCGCCGAAATTAACGTGCAAGGATTGGATGGAGAGGTTAGCCGCGGCCATTTCGCGGCGAAATGAGTCATATTCGTATTCGATGGTGTGGGTCTCATCTAAAAGATAGGGGAGCCCTAGCTGCTTTTTGTGGACGGTAATCCAGTCTCGGGTGAGCATCGGCACTCTGATAAGAATCTTTGGTGCTAGGTTGGACAGTGTTTTTAAGAGGGTAACTCGATCATCGATGTGCTCGAGGGTGTTTGAGAGCACGATAACATCGAACGCCTGGGTGAAGGTATGGGTGGTGGCATCGCCGACAATAAAGGAAAGGTTTGGGTGTTGATAGAGGTGCTGGGCTTTAATCACCTTAGCCTCGGCGATTTCTATACCAACGACCTGTTTGGCTTTGTCGGCTAGCTGCCAGGCTACGTAGCCTGTGCCTGAGCCAACGTCGAGTACGTGGTCAGAGCTGCTAATGTGCTTGAGGAAAAATTCGTGATATTTCTGAATATCGTGCTTGGGGTGTTTGCCAGTGTGAGAGGAGAATAGGGCAATGAGGTGGTAGCTGGCGTTGTGAACCTTGACTAATAGGATCAGCGCTGGACGTCTCAGAGGCGTCTGTCGCATCCACAGTAGCGTTTTTAGCACCGCTTGTCTTAGTACCGGCATTGCCCGTAGTGTATTTGGTCTTAGTATCCGAGGCCAGTAGTTTTTTATTTATTTGGAGTTGCTAAGTTTGCCAGGGTGTCAATAATACTATGATGAATCGATACGAAGTTGTCCCACGATCTGTTACTGAGCTGATGGCGCAGCAGCGCCAGCAAGGTAGTCAATGGGATCCAGCTGCCCATAGCGGCAGTGATCTTGGGGTCATGGCACATATTGAGGCTCGCTTAAGGTTCGTGACCGCTGCTCTAGGCCAGCGGTTGGGGTTAACGCGACGATTGGTCTACGCCAATTTACAATTGGCTTGGTTTAATGAATTTCAACAGTATTGGAGGGAAGAGCTAGGGATGAGGCGAATTCATCCCATAGATTTTTATCACCTGCGAGGTGTGCTGCGGCAAAAGTTTCAAGACGTAGCCGTGCCGAGCGGGGTGAACAGTCAGGACTTTCTTAGCGCCTGGCAACAGCCGGAGACGCTCTACTCGCTTTTTCAGTATGTCTATAAGCTGGCACTTAGTCCGGTTGTGGCTTGGCGAATACTAAAGCATATTCCGCGAGGAGCGGCCGTATGTGAATTTGGCTGTGGCCTGGCACCGGTCACGGATAATTTGTGCCGGTATTTGCCGTATCGGAAGGTAAGCATTACAGCTGCTGATATTCCAACCTATATGCTGCATTTTGTGGGTTGGAAGTATCGAGCGGTGCCATTTGTTCGAGTTGTCGACATTGATCCGGCCAGTGACAGCCCTCTGTCAGGCAGCTTTGATGTCATAACGTGCCTAACCTTCTTTGAGCACCTACCGCGACCGCTCCCAATAGCTCAGCACTTCCA
>JACZRJ010000150.1 GCA_022574795.1 Patescibacteria group bacterium
CAGCTTTGATTCTCCCTATTCTTAGGGCTGGAGATATGCTAGGGTAGGTGGTTCTTATAGCTATGGCGAAACAAGATCTTACAGAGACGGTAATACGGTTAGCGCAGCATCGGGGATTTGTCTTTCCCGGCTCGGAAATTTATGGCGGACTCAGGAATAGCTGGGATTATGGTCCACTGGGTGTGCTGCTCAAAAATAACTTACGGGATGCCTGGTGGCAGCACTATGTGACTAGTCGTGATGATATGGTTGGGCTTGATGCAGCGATTTTAATGAACCCCAAGGTTTGGGAGGCTTCCGGGCACGTTGATAGTTTTAATGATCCCTTGGTTGAAGATATAGTGACGCATAAGCGTTATCGCGCCGATCATCTGATTGAGGAGGTGACAGGAAAGTCGGCCGATGGACTGTCGCTGGAGGAAATGGCGGCGCTGATCAAAGAGAAAAAAATTACCAGTCCAGACGGTCACGAGTTAACTGAGCCGCGCGTTTTCAACCTGTTGTTTGAGACTTTCCTCGGCGCTGTTGAAGGTCAAAAAGAGACCATTTATCTTAGGGGTGAGTTGGCTCAGTCAATGTTTGTTGATTTTAAGCGGGTAATGGAAACGACACGTTTGAAGATACCCTTTGGTATTGCTCAAATTGGTAAAGTCTTTCGTAATGAAATCAGCCCAGGCAATTTCACCTTCCGCACCTTGGAGTTTGACTTGATGGAGTTTGAGTACTTTGTGAAGGAGGCTGACTGGGAGAAGCATTTTGATTACTGGCTGGAAGATATGCAGACTTGGGTTATTGAGGAAATTGGTCTGACTAAAGAGAAACTGCGGGTGCGAGAGCATGGGCCTGATGAGCTATCACACTATTCAAAGAAGACGGTGGACCTTGAGTACGACACCCCGTCCGGCTTTAAGGAGCTTTTTGGTTTGGCCTATCGACCGCATGACCTGGAAAACCATGCGGCCAAGAGCGGGGCTGATTTGCAGGTAACTGATCCAGAAACTAAGCAGTCCTATTTCCCGCAGGTGATTGAACCGACCTTTGGCTTAACGAGACTGATGTTGATGGTTTTGTTCGAGGCCTATCATGTTGAGGAGGTTAAGGGTGAGCCGCGCGTGGTGATGAGATTTAAGCCGCGCTTGGCTCCTTACCAAGTGGCCGTGTTGCCGTTATCTCGCCAGGAGGAGTTGCTGGGTGTAGCGGCGCCTCTGGCCGCCCAACTTCGGCAAAGCTGGAGCTGTGACTATGATGTGACTCAGTCAATTGGTAAACGGTACCGACGGCAAGATGAAATTGGCACGCCGTATTGCCTGACAGTTGATTTTGATTCACTTGATGATAAGCAGGTTACCATTCGAGAGCGGGATAGTATGAAGCAGGAGCGTATTCCACTGGCAAACGTTGAGGAGATACTAGCTGAGAAATTAGCCAGATCATAAGGTGATGGTTTGGCTTTGGAAGGCTGAAGTTCTGAAAAGCAAAAAAGCTTGGGTATTCATCACTATGGTTGATCGATTGGACAAATCATCAGAAAATAAGTCATAGTTACTAGAAAATTTTTTATGAAGGCGTTTACTTTAAAGCAATTTACCATGACGAACGGTCTGCGCGTTGTGCTCATGCCGCGTGATACTAGTGAAACGGTAACTCTCTTGGTGTTGATTGGAGTAGGCTCGCGCTATGAGACACCGCGGTTGTGGGGCTTGTCTCATTTTCTTGAACATATGTTCTTTAAGGGCACTGAGACCCGTCCTGATAAGATGGAAATTGCGATTGCCCTGGATCGAGTAGGAGCAGAATTTAATGCCTTTACTGGAGAGGAATACACTGGTTATTATGTGAAACTGGCCAAAGAGCACTTGGCTTTGGGGATTGACGTGGTGTCTGATATTCTGCTGCGATCGCTTTTTCCAGCCGAGGAAATTAAACGAGAGCAGGGAGTGATTACTGAAGAAATAAGAATGTATACCGACTCGCCAATGTCTCACGTCAGGCATTTGTGGCAGCGAGCTCTATTTGGGGATCATCCTTTGGGCCGGAGGATTGACGGGATTGAGGAAACCGTCACTGCTTTTACGAGGAAAGATTTTGTGCAGTACAGCAACACGCACTATCACGCTCGCAATGCCGTGGTGGCAGTGGCCGGTAACTTTGATACTAAGAAAACTCGAGCGCTGCTAAAAACTCATTTTGGTGAGCTGTCGCCCGGTAAGCAAACGCATCCCAAACCGGCTCCTCGCCGAGCGCCACATGATCGGTTTGTTCATGAAAGACGAGCTTCCTTGGACCAAGACCATCTGATTGCTGGTGTGCCGGGGCTGCCATATTCGGACA
>JACZRJ010000151.1 GCA_022574795.1 Patescibacteria group bacterium
CACTTAACCGCCCCGCCAATCTCAAACTCCTGTACCGCTGCCCGATAAGGACAATAATCACACTCCGGCCCAGGCTGGGGCAGCTCCTCTCCATCAAGACAAGCTTTCATCTCCTGTAAGGTGGCATCTATCCAACTGCTGTCTCCTACGTACGGCAATACCGTTATATCAAATTCCAATTTTCCATCAAAAGCTTTCAGATCAGTCCTGCCATTGGCGTAGACAAAATAGCCAGTGCGAGATACCTCAAAACCATTATGGCGCATCAGCCACTGGTACACCTCCATCTGACGCTTATAACTAATCTGCCAAGGGGCATCAATATTCACTTGTCCATTCTTAGACGTTGCTTTGTAGTCCACGATCATTAGCTCGCCCTCGGGATTGACCCAGACATCATCAATGCCACCTGAAATCACAAAGTTAGTCTCCTGGTGATGGTGTCGAACTCCCCGAAAGGGGTCTCGCCAGGTATTGATCTCCCGGTGCTGAAAGGGTACCCCGTCAATACCATACGTTTTCATCAGCGGGTGCTGGGTTTGTCCGGCTCGGTGAATATCAAACTCCTTCTTCAACAACGTGTCAACGGCCGAGTTTAGATTAAACGGATACCCTGGCGGCCGGCCGACTCCCAGTCGGCGATCCAAATAAAAACATCGCTGACATTCCTTAAAAAGATCAATTTTTGACCGACTGATATTAAAAGATTGACTGGAAACCGGATCATACAGATTGCGAGTCCGCTTAGCGTTGTAGTACTGGGACATCATGGTAACTGTACCGGCCCTCTAACCAGCAATACAAGCTGTAGAAAAAGTGTCGTGATTCTTCTACCGCCGCCGTCTGACACCCTATTTCCACTCCAAGATACTCGGGTACGAGCTCGGCCGTTTCAGCTCGCGGCGCAAGGCATCAAGCTTGGGCCCATCGATTACCAACTCAGCCATCTCGATCGGGCCTAGGCCCTTGGCATTCAAATGATACAAATACCCCACCTCGCTCGGCTCAATCCCCATTAAGTAGGCCGCCACCGCGTCAGCTGCTACCGGATTAAACGACACCACCACCCAACCCAAATCTACCGTCTCACCACTAGCTGGACCTTCTCCCTCCATCGCTTGCGTGCCATCAATGATGGCCAACTGGGCCGGGTGATCGGCATACACATCAGCCAGCGTGTGATGGGCTGGAACGTACCCGGTATGTAACCAGGGCCAGCGCATATGTAAACCTAAGGGCGAGGCTTTAACCACTTGCGATCCGACAACGTGGGTCTTGATCGACAACGTCACAATATAATACGAATGCATTTTTGCTGGCACGACCACAATATTGAGATCAGCCTCAGCAGTGGTCTTAGAAAAACCCAGTGGTCGCTTAGTCATGTCAGATCGATAGGCATAACTCTCAACGGTATCGTCATCATTGAGATCTACTAACCGGATATTGCCCGATCGCGACAATGTCTCATAGCCCAACTTCTTGAACGATTTTTTTGTGTTGCGTACTCCGGCGTCGCCAACCAACACCTCATCAGCTGTTAACAAGGACAGATGGTCAAGTACGCCACGAACCGCCTCGGCATTGGCATTAGCAGTTGGCCGATGAAACGAAACGAGGTTCGGATGTACAAATATCTGTCCGGCCTCCTTAACCTTAGTTTCCCAGGCCTCGCCAAGTTTCGTGATAGCCTCCCGCACCATTTCCCGCCGATCGTGACCTGTCACTACTATTACTGTCGTCTTTTCACTCTCCATCACCTTAACTGTGCCATGCCTGAGTGACCTGGGGAATACTACCCTAGCGTATATCACACATCATCATACACTATCATACGAGGTGCAGTTGACTGTCCTTCTACAATGTAATGAAAGGAAAATAACCGCATGATCAGCCTCTGCTACAATCAGCCCATCAGTCACCCAAACATCCCGCACTATGATTTGCGCGAATCACATTGGCTTGACGCTCAAGGTGCCCAACGAGATCTCGTCTTTATAGAAATTGAGGTCATCTGTGATTTCACTCTTGCCCAGCAATGCCATATCACTTGTCACCGCAACTTGACCTATGCCACACTCTTTCCCGATCGCTTAGCTCTGCTTAAACGAAAACGCCAAGCTCAACAGGTCAGCTACTATACCGCCTTGCCCAAAACATCTTCCGCCCAGGACAAAAAACGTCGCCTCGTAACCCGGTAGCCCGGGCCACGCCGGTTAGACCTTTAGAAAAGGAGAAGAACCATGCCCACTACCTGCCTAGCCTACGATTCACCCATTTTCGACGCCCGCATCCCCGAAGAAGACTTACGGGCTCCGATTTG
>JACZRJ010000152.1 GCA_022574795.1 Patescibacteria group bacterium
CTATATACACTATTTAACAACTTTTGTCAATGATACCAGAAAAAAGCGGCTTCCCTAAGCCACAGCTGAGTCACAACGAAACCCTGCGGTTAGGGCTGAGCCGCAACTGAGTAAACGAAACACCGCCACAGCGGTGCGAAACCCCTGAGTAAACGAAACCCTGCGGATAGGGCGTCTCAACGGGGCGGGAATCAATAATGTAAAAAATTGCCAGGTCAATAAGCGTCAGGAAAAAATATGCGAACGTTCGTGCCGGGGACAGGAGTCGAACCTGCATGCCTTGCGGCACATGGTCCTAAACCATGCGTGTATACCAGTTCCACCACCCCGGCCAGTCAGCATTTAAAATAACAGAGCAGGCGAAGCCCGACCGTAACATACCGACGGGAGGCAGGCCTCACCTCAATCCTACCTAATCTCAGACAGTTTGCACGTCGGTCGTTAGTCCTTCTGGCCGAGCTGAATCAATCGGTACCAGACGAACATCAGGAGCATACTGTGTGGCATACTCTCGGGCAATTCTCTTCCAGGTAAAATGACGTCGCGCTCGCTTTCTAGCCGCTCGCCCCAGCGATAATCGCAGCTTCTCATCAGCCAGCACGGCCTGCAAAGCCTCGCTCAAGGCTGGTAGATCGCTGACTCGATAGTACCGGGCAGACTCACCACTAAGTTCTTGATAGCGGGGCTCTGTGATCGCCACCACAGCTTTCTGTTGATCCATCGACTGCAGTAGCGAATTAGATGAGACTGATTCATCGGCCAGAACAACAACAACTGCCTCCTTAATAACTGAATGCAAAGCCCGGCCTTCCAGCTTCCCAACTAACCTGATAAATCGATACTGTTGTGCCAAACGTTTAAATACTCCGACATTATTCTGGGTAATGACTAAGCGCCGGCCTGCTCGTGCTGCCTTAACTGCCTTAGCCACCTGACGAAGTTCTGCCGGGGATTCAGCCAAAGCCAAAACGTAGCCACCGGCTCGAAGACCCAACGGGGCCAACGGTAGGGCCTGCAATGAGGTCGGTGAGTACCCATCCGGCACATACTGTGCCGAGATATCAAACTCTACCAGCAAACGATATTGGAGCTGACGGTGAGGAGTGACAATAGCATCAACACGTGCCGCAGCGTGTCGAAGAATTAACCTGGTCAACCCTTGTGGCAACTGCGGCCAGCTATCGACTGTCCACACTAGTACAGCCGCAGGCATCAGTAAGCGGGCTAGCCCAGCTAGCACTGCAACCCGCCAACCATGAAGATGCAGTACGTCTGGTGAACGTCGCCAGGCAGACCATAGGCTGGCCATCACATACCACCAGCCACCCGGCCTACTCGGATCCAGAGACGGTATTCTCACCAACTCAATTCCTCGATAGTTGCCGCGCACGATATACGGATCAGTCCCAAAGATAGTGACTGCATGACCCTCATCTGACAGCTCCTTGGCTAAATTGAGTACTCGCGGTTCACGATTATTCGGTGAATCATGCTGAAGCTCAGGGAGACCTAATTGTCCGATAAACGCTATTTTCATGGTTTATTTGGCTTAATAGTGAGAAATAAGAGAACAGAGGACTATAGCACGTGTAATCGTACTTGACAAGAAAGCATTTTAAATGTATAGATTACATCGTTACGTGCCCATTGCACCTAAGCGCTGAACACTTCACAACCACAAACCCTTACTAATCCCGTACTCGGGCTGACATATATACGTGTTTATGCCCGATATAGACGGGAATAGAAGAGAAAAATCAAAACCAACCACCCTTACTGGAGATCTAATCAGATGAGCAACGTTACGACGCAAGAGCAGGTCGAAGCTGAATTTGTTAAGCGCGGCCTTCTCAAAGGCACCATCTTGAACGCACTTAGACGGCGAGAATTGGCCGGAACACGCCCGCGATCAGGTCTAGCGCCGCGAACACCGCCGCGAGGGCGAATCGCTTTGTTATGAGCGCATGGACGCCGGCCCGATCCTTACCTCAAGGTGGACTGCCATCAAGACGGATGAGACGGCCGACGAGCTTCATGATCGACTCGCCGGCGTCGGCGTGGACGCCGTCGATGCCTCATTGCAAGTGTTCGACGATGGGAACATTCCTGCTGGTCAGCCGCAAGACGATTCGCTGGCCACCCGTGCGCCTAAGCTCTGTAAAGCCGACGGCCTGGTTGACTTCAATCGGGACGCCACCTCTGTCGTTCGCCACGTGCTGGGGAGGTGGTCGTGGCCCGGTGCTGCAACGCGGTTCGAGTCACAAGTCGGGCGGTGGGAAGACGTGCAGCTTGCTCGCGTGCGTGAAGCGGCAACC
>JACZRJ010000153.1 GCA_022574795.1 Patescibacteria group bacterium
CGCAACTCATTGAGTTGGGCCAACTCACGTAAGACCTGCTCGGGAGCTTCAACTAATTCCTGCTCCTGCTGGTAGACCATATCCCGAATCGTGACCGTGAAGCCGTAAACATACCAAGCCGCCACCAACAGTGTTATGAGCAAGACCCCTTCGCCCAACCGTAGCAGCAGGATCTTCCGATAGGCAGGATCTTTATACCAGGCCATCATAACCCCGTCTTACGAAAGAGGGTAAAGGTAAAAGAAGAATTCGCACCAGTCGCAAAATTCTTGAGCGGTGCCTCCAGTCGCTCAACCCAAGATAACTCCTCCAACGCTCGTTGATAGGCCAATAAAGATTCTCGTGAGGTAAAAACACCCTTGATCGTTACCGTGCCATCGACTTCCGCATACGATAAACTTGTCAAATGAAGATCAGCTGGCAGCGCCGCCACAACATCAGGTAATTGCTCAGTAGCAGCGGCATGCTGTATCCGCCAGGCAGCAGCTTTCAGCGCTGTCCGATTAACTGCCCGGACCAACTCCACGGCCCCTTGCTCCTGCCCATTCCCCTCCGCCAAAGCTGCCGTATACGACCGGCTGATAGACCAATTCACCAGCCACGTGGTCACCAATACCATCAAAACCATCAAGGTCAGCAGTAGCAGCACCCGCAGCACATGACCAATGTGTGAAATATAACTATAGACTACCCGGCGACGATGCCTGGCCGGCGGCAGCAAATTTATTTCGGTCTTAGCATGAACAGCCATAGGCACGTTATTTAATAACGTCTCTCAGTGCCAAACCTATGGCGGTCGAGTAATGCACAGAGTCTGCCAGGCTCATCGGAGGTTGGGCGCTCTTACCCGGTTCGAGCAGGTTGACCCAAGGATCACCGTGCTGCACATGCACTTTCTCAAAATTATTAATTACTGTTTTATCCAGCCCTGGTAAATTAGACCCACCCCCCGTTAACAAGATCTCCTGTATTGTATGCTCCTTGCCGAGCCCCGTGTAAAACTCTACGATGCCACGCACCTCCATAATAAGCTCTTCCAAACCTGCCGCCAGTTTTTTACCAATGCTATCAGACGCTGCCTTAGCCATCCGCTTGGGTTGTCCAACTATTAACATCCGCTCCTCTTCAGACAACACCATCAGCAATTCCCGAGCTCCCTTGTGTAAACTGGCCGTAAAACGAGTCGTGCCGTGCTCGTGAATAACAACATTAGTCGAGACGCCACCTAGATCAACTACCAAAACCCCGGCTGCCTCCCTAAGCTCGAGAGATATCAACGCTCGAATAATAGCTTGGCTCTCTAACTCTAGCGCCGCCACGTCAAGATTGAGAGCAAACAGCAGATCAGCTAAAGGATCAACTACTCGCTTTTCAGCTGCTCCCACCAGCACTTCAATTCGACCCTCAACCTGACTCTTGCCCAGCACTGGTTGCCAATCGATATACACATTTTCCAAGCCGAAGGGAATATGCTGAGCTACCTCCCACTGCACTGCCTCTGATATTTCACTATCATCCATTTGCGGAACATCAATAACCCGCAAAAAAGATTCTGTCTCTGAGATTGAGGCTACCACCGTATCGTTGGTGCGGGGACCAATCTTACATTTTCCTAATGCCGTGATCAGCTGCTTCTGCATGGCTGCCTGGTCAGTAATCAAGCCACGTACAATCAGCTCCTCCGGTAAACCATGCCAGCAATGTGCCTGCAAGCGGCGCCCGCCTTTGGCTAAACGGATTATTTTTATAGATTGCGCCGAGATATCAATCCCTATCATTTCTTTAAGAAGCTAGAAAATAGAAAGTAGTCTGTAGTCTACAGTATAGTCGAATTACTGCTGACTGCTGACTGGCTACTGGACTTCCTCCCAGGAAATAAACTCATATTCATCACTGGAGGGAAAGTACGGCGGGGGACCGTAAAGCATATTGGCATCATATTCACTGCTGCTCGACTGATAGCCGCTAGTCACATTCCCGCCCCCATCAACCCATGATGTCGCCGGCACGCCATTACTCGCGATCATGCCATAAACGCTCAGGCTTGTTTTCAAATAATGATCCTCTGAACCAAAGCCATTCGGGTAAAAACGCCGATGAAAGGATCCCTTTTGCGCAACGAATGCACCATCAAGCGCCAGATCGTTTGGCGCCCCCGACCAGGGTATCAAGATATGCCGTTGAGCAATCGCGGCCAGCACCCGGGTTCCATCTTTCACCCCACCATAACTAATATTGCCGTTCAGAATTATGTCTACATTGGTTGCTGGTGTGTCAGGAGATTTGC
>JACZRJ010000154.1 GCA_022574795.1 Patescibacteria group bacterium
ATCAATGAAGCTGGGATGCAAAAGAGCAAAGCCCACAACAGTAGCGCTGAGAGACGCTCGCCACCAAGGGTGTAAGCAGTCAGCCGCGTTGAATCAATCACAAACGCAATTGCACCATTCGTAAATAGATAGACCGACTTGGGCAGGTTGAAGGCAACGAGAGCTGCAGCCCTAACAGCCCCACCAATACCGAAGATTCCTGCCAGAAACCCAGACACCGCTCCACCAAACAAAGCTGTGCGAGCATTATTAGGAAGTTGCCAAGACCGATTCCAGACCAACCAAACCACGTACACCAGCAGAAACCCACCTATCCACCGCGCCAGTGCCGCAGAGGAAATAGCTGGAACGAGAGCAGCACCAAAATAACTATCGACCACACCCCCACCACCGAAGAGGAAGATCAGGCGCCACCGCACGCCACCACGAAAAAGAATCATCTTCCACACATCGCCAAACCAGTGAATGATGCCAACAAAGAGGAGTGTTTGCGAAAGCGGAAAAAACAGCAACAGCAATGGAACCATTATTGTCGAAGTACCGAAACCAGTCAGCGTGCCCACGCCGCTGGCAACCAAGGTTACTAAAACCAACAGGAGTATTTCATGTACCACTTTTAGCAGTATAGCAAATACTGGGCCGTACCCAGAGCAAGCATCAGGAAATACCCCCCGGCACTTTCATTCGCCGCCGTGGCGATCACTAAGTATGTGTCGGAAAATCAGGCTGCTGATTCATCAGCTGCCATAACCTCCGTATGTTTATCGTCAGCACAACTGCACTCCTGCAATGAATGTTGGTGCTTACGACAGTCATCCGCCTGACACACACCTGGTGTATCGGAAACACCTTCGCAACCGCCTGTGCATATATAATGTGGCATGTTCTTACTCTCACCTCCTTCAACTATCACCTGCTTTTCTTGTTCGACAATGTGGGCCACACGACCAACCTCTCCACTAGTGAGGCGTACTTTAATACCACGACTGTGGAACGATGAGCTGGTTAGAATATCCTGCACCTGTCCTCGCGTAAGTGTTCCTGAGCCTTGGTCTTTCTTTAAAATAATATCGACCCCTAACCCTGAATAAATATCATCCCTATTCTGGCCATTCATAGTAATAGTGTAACGCACAAAACATGACATGAAAGCATCTAACTACCTTTATTCGCTCCCCTATTTGTGTGATTAATAGTGTCAGCCACCATTAATATCAAAACGTAATCCGGCTTTCTGCACTCGACGACTTGTCCGCCATAGCTCCCATAGGCCCTGACTAGGGTTAGTGAAGGCCTGGGTAGCAACAAAGCTTATGCCACCTTTCGTCTCTTTCTCTTCATCATCACGTTCATCTTCCCAAGTCAGCCATACATCCATAGCCCAATCATCAATCCGTTGGCGCGTCATGCGACCCACTGTATCTTTGGCGAGACCATCTCGGCCATCCCACCACTTGATTTTATGCCCTAATGATTTCGAGCGATCTGCATATCCGCCAAGCGCGCCAATGAGTCTGTTGTGAGCTTTATTCTGATCCTCGTTCATTGTATTAAAACGCTCGTAATACTTCTCGCCGAGATGAGAGCGGGCAGTATTACTTTCCGAGTACCGCACGTGTCTGATTTTTGCTATAGCGTAATTACCAACGCCATCAATAATCTCCTCATATTTACCCATCAGATCACTATCTTCTTGCGCCTGAACTTTGAGGCTGTCCAGCAGCTGTATGGCGTCCGATTCCCCCTCAGCTTCAGGGTCGCTATCAATCACCGCGGATGGCCCACGCTCAACACTCATAAGATAACAATATCAATAAAGCAATAAAGGTCTCAGGTACTTTCATCCCTGCCTTCTTGTTCCTTATATCGTTGCAGAAAATCTTCACGGTCTATGTGGGCAGTCCCAACCTCCCTCTCTTCCAAAGCAAAATCTAATTCCCTCATTTCGTCACTAATAGGTTCATCAACAGTAAATCCTAAGCGTTCCAGTTGTTTTCGACCACTTCTGTGAGCAGCTATCCACGACGTAGCTAAAACCCGCTTCACTTCCTCATCGTCCTCAACCACTTTAGCCAAGTCTTGCATCCCACTAACGAGCAAACTAACTATTTCCTTTGGCCCTTTGGACCGAGTTTCAGCTAAGTGAATGTTTATCTCGTCCTGAGACTTTTTGTACGACAAAACCTCATTAATGACTGTAAATTTTTCAGCGATGCGCTCCTGAAATCGATGCTCTAGCTCTTGTTGCGTCATTGAGCGGTATAAAGCAGTCGTAGCGAGATAGGA
>JACZRJ010000155.1 GCA_022574795.1 Patescibacteria group bacterium
ACAGCAATCGGGCATCGGCCGGGATTCTCTCTCCGGCTCGGACTTCAATTATGTCGCCTACCACCAGCTGCTCGGCGGGTAATTTTTTAAAGGCACCGTCACGCAGTACCGTCGCGGTGCGTTGAATATGTTCTCTCAACTTATTAAGCGTCCGTTTAGTCCTAACCAGTTGCACGTAACTGAGGATAAAATCGAGCATGAGCGCCGCAGTAATAATCAGGGCATCGGCATATTGACCGACCGCCACCGATACTGCTGCCGCCGCAATCAGGAGTAAAACCAGTACGTCGCGCCCTCTCTCTAACATCAAGAACAACGAACTGGGCTGCTTCACTCGCGGTATGATGTTCAAACCACCTTGAGCGGCTCGTCGGCTGGCTTCCGCGGATGATAAGCCCGTATCGGTGCGAACCCGCAGGCGACGACTTACCAGCCGCGCGGGATGAAGATAATAGATCTGATCAGTTCGAGACAAAGCCTCGTCACTGTTTCTAAGGTGGGTAACCATGGCGAAGGAAAAGGATGAAGATATAAAGGATGAAGATATAGTAGCTGGATCACTGTGACCTGTGTATGCTCATTCTATAGTAAGTTGGCACTCACCAGGATGGATCCTACCCACAATCATCTACCCCAAGATTTAAGACGAATACTGACAACCCTGGTCATCACCGTGATCGTGGTGGTGGCACTTAGTTTAGTGGATCGTCAAACCCAGATAATAAGTGGGCAATTTCTGCCGTCAGCCGAGGACAGTATCTCACCTACCCTTCGTGATGAAACGGCCGAGACCAACACGCCAGAGCAAACAACAGAACTACCAGCAGGAGATACGGTGCAAGCTGAGTAGCCAGGTAGTGATCAAACAGTATCAATGGTGCCAGTGGCAGCAGCCAAAACCAGCTAGTCCGATACCAGCGCCTGATACCATACCAAGCCAGCAGCGCCAGCCCGACGACGGGTAAGACTCCCCATTCCGCGGCGAGCAACAAGGGCACAGAGTGTACCGGCCCGATCTGCCACTCCTCAAACGCTACCCCTGATTCCACCAGCCGGCTCCTCAAAGTCGCCGGATAGTTACCGCCACCAACGCCACGCCAAATCGGCTGTCGTGAAACAATTGTGTAGGCAGCCTCATATCCGTCAAACCGCGCCGAAATCCCCTTATCATTTGGATCTCCTACTCGAATCAGCAGCAGCGGAACAAACAGCACCAGTGGAATGACCAGGCTGATCACAATGAGTGAGCCCAGGTTAGCAGAGCTCCGTCGTCGATATATCATAGCAATCCCCAAGGCCAGGAGTGCTCCCAATAATGCCGAACGTGAGAATGAAACAAGTACGCCAACCACTAACACCAGTAGGACCGGCACAATGAAGGCGGCCGGAGTCCTCCTGCGCAGTAGGCTCAGCGTTGCAATCAGTCCCATAACCAGCACGCCACCAAATACATTAGCGTGTTGGTAAGGACCATAGGCCCTAAGATAGGCTGTAGTAGATGTATCTGAGCGACCCGATACACCTACCGACGAAAATTTTGCTACGCCGTCAAAGCTAGCTGATAACCGAGACTCGCCCAAATAATTCATTCCCAGATCATGCTGGATAGCAAACTGAGCGATACCCCAGACAGCATGTAATACCGCAATCAGGGCCAGCATCACGAGCAACAATTGTGGACGACACCTTCGATATGAGTAGAAAACTCCAATAGCCGAACCCGCCATGACCGCAACAACTACATAGGAGAAACCAGACCAGTTCAATAGCACAGAAAATATCAGTGGCCCGGCGCCAGTAAGTACGGCGAGACCAATCAACAAATATCGGTGCATCAATGAATCGTATCATGTCTCGTTATTGCTCATAGCCTAGGCCCAGATATTCACACCGAGGGCCTAATATCAATTTGCAAAAACCTGAGTTACTGGCAAATATGCGATATACTATCTATCCGGGCTTGTAGCTTACCACTTCACTCAATCAAAGATTGAGCTTCGCGGCACAAGTATCTATTTTCAATAACAGATCCTTGCCCTGCGTAGCTCTGTCTCAAAGACAGAGCGTAGAAGGGGGCTCGTAGCTCAGTTGGCAGAGCGCTTGCATGGCATGCAAGAGGTCACCGGTTCGAATCCGGTCAGGTCCACCGACCTTCGCTCCGCCTTAAAGGCGGAGGCTACGGTCGGCAAGCCCGTAAAGCTTGTCGGCCGTTTTGTTTTAGCAAAAACAAAGGTCGGTGCCAGGCAGAGATGCGTCACGCGAAA
>JACZRJ010000009.1 GCA_022574795.1 Patescibacteria group bacterium
CAAAGAGAGGAAGCTTGAGCAGGAGCTGTTGGCGCAGACGGTGTCTACGGCTATCCGCATGCTAGATAATGTCATCAGTCTCAATTTTTACCCGACTAAGGAAGCTAAAAATTCTAATCTTAAGCACCGACCGATTGGTTTAGGGATTATGGGTCTGCAAGATACCTTGTATGAACTGGGTATGTCGTTTGACAGTGAGGCGGCGGTTAACTTTTCTGACGAAGCCATGGAATTTGTGGCCTATCATGCAATTTTGGGTTCCTCCAAGTTAGCTCGTGAGCGTGGTACCTATGCCAGCTATCGGGGTTCTAAGTGGGACCGTGGATTATTTCCATTGGATACCCTGGAGTTACTTGAGCGGGAGCGAGGCCTTGAGACTGGTGTGCCTAAAACGGCCAAGCTGAGTTGGCAAGTGGTCAAGGATCATGTGGCCAAGTTTGGTATGCGCAATTCTAATACCATGGCGATAGCACCAACGGCCACCATTGCGAATATTAGCGGGGTCTTTCCCTCAATTGAGCCGATCTACAAGAATGTCTATGTGAAATCTAACTTCTCAGGAGAATTTACGACCAACAATGAATATCTGGTTAGTGAGTTGCAGCGACGAGGGCTTTGGGGTGATGAGATGCTCGAAAAACTCAAGTATTACGATGGTAGTGTGCAGGAGATTCCCGAAATACCGGATGTGTTGAAGGCTAAATATAAAGAAGTGTTTGAGATTGATTCAATCTGGATTCTCAGGCACGCGGCTCGGCGGGGTAAATGGATTGACCAAAGCCAGTCGCTTAATATCTTCGTCAACACAACCTCGGGTAAAGTGTTGTCGGATGTTTATATCAATGCTTGGCGGATGGGTCTTAAAACAACCTATTACTTACGTTCCTTGGCCGCCTCAACGGTAGAAAAGAGCACGCTGGATGTAACGAAAAAGATTGATGAGAGTTTAACGCCTGAGGCACCAGCACAAGTTACGGCAGCTGCGCCAATTGCTCGCGAGCCCGCGGCAGTGTCGCCGCCGGTTAGTCAGGCGGTATCGGGGGCGGCGCGCTCGGTAGCGAGGGCTCCTGAGGTAGCGGCGGCACCGAAACCTAAAATCTATATTGCTGATGAGGCGATTTGTGAGGCTTGCGAATAAACAGTATCCATAACAAACTAATACGCTGCTATGAATGACCAAGCACCAGGTATGTTGATGGGGATTCCGAAGGGGGGCGGGAAGGGTAATGAGGAGAAGACCATTCTCAATTGCTCAACGACTGATCCGAATAAGATTTTGCCCATGAAGTATAAATGGGCTCGGCAACACTATAAGACAGGGGTGGCCAATAATTGGACTCCCGAGGAGGTCAACATGCAGAAAGATGTTGAGACTTGGCGGAATCCCAAAGCTCTGACTCAGGATGAGCGGCGGCTGATCATGCGTAATATGGGATTTTTCTCCACGGCCGAGAGCCTGACGGCTAACAACATTGTCCTGATTCTCTATAAGCACATAACGAATCCTGAGTGTCGCCAGTATTTGCTTCGCCAAGCCTATGAGGAAGCGGTTCATACCGATACCTTTATCTATTGCTGTGACACGCTGGGGTTGGATGCGGATGAGGTTTACAACATGTACCTGGAGGTAGAGAGTATCAAAGCTAAGGATGAGTATGTGGTGAATATGACTAAGTCTATTCTTGATCCTAACTTCAGTACGAAAGGTACCGAAAATATTCAGCGCTTCGTTCATGATCTGGTGGGCTTTTACGTCATTATGGAAGGTATTTTCTTTTACGCTGGTTTTGTGATGATGTTATCTTTCTTGCGGCAAAATAAGATGGTAGGAGTGGCCGAGCAATTCCAGTTCATCTTGCGTGATGAATCAGTTCATTTGGCTTTCGGAGTAGATCTGATCAACACGATCATCGACGAAAATCCGGCCATTTGGACGCCTGAGTTCAAGGAGACAATCACTGAGCGGGTTCGAGAGGCAGTGGAGCTTGAAATGGCCTATGCTGCTGATTGTTTGCCTCGCGGAATCTTAGGTCTGAATGCTTCATCGGTGGGGGAATACGTGCAATATATAGCTGACCGTCGCTTGAAGAAAATTCGCTTGGATAGCATCTACGGCACCAAGAATCCCTTTCCTTGGATGAGCGAGATTATTGACTTAAGGAAAGAAAAGAATTTCTTTGAAACGCGGGTTACGGAGTACCAAACGGCCGGCATGCTTAGCTGGGACGAGTAATGATGTGCCGGCTAGTTTATTTTGCAGATGCTGCTAAGCTAAGGTTGTGATTCTTGAGAGCATATAAACGGTTAGGAGGTGGCATACTTATGATCGATAATAATAAGAGTTTACAGTTATGGGCTGCGGTGTTGTTGCTGGTTGGTGGTCTTATTCATCTGATTCCGCCGCTGTATACGGGGTTGAGAAGTATGACTGGAGGAACGCCATGGATCCAAATAGTTATTGGTGTAATATCGGTTATCGCTGCGCTGGTCATGTTTGCCGGAGATAAGCAAACCGGTGGCGAGAGTGCTAACCCATCAACTCCACCAACTCCACCAACTCCACCAACGCCATAGATACAACAGTAGTTTGACGGTAGGTTGCTCGTCTTTATAGAGGCGAGCAGCTTGCGTCAAGGACTGCTCTGCAGTAAGACTTGGTTATAGTTATGTCTCAATTGATGCAACAGAATGTGTTGTTGGCCCCGCTAACCACGATTGGCTTGGGGGGAGCGGCGAAATATTATGCGCGAGGTAGCTCGGTTGAAGAAATAAAGGAGGCCCTGACCTTTGCCCAGCACCATGATCTGGCGGTGCAGGTGATGGCTGGAGGCAGCAATACGGTGTTTCCAGAGGCGGGTTTTTCCGGCCTGGTTTTAAAAGTTGAACTGGCCGGAGTTGAGCTTGATGAGGATGGTACGGTGGTCGCTGCGGCTGGTGAGTCTTGGGATCGTCTAGTGCAGCAAGCTATTAAATTAGGGCTGGCTGGCCTCGAAAATTTATCGGGCATACCAGGTTCAGTGGGGGCTACCCCCATCCAAAATGTGGGGGCGTATGGTCAGGAGGTGGCTCAAACAATTACGTCGCTGAAAGCGATTGATCGAGCAACTCTTAAGGAAGTAGTTTTCAGCAACGATGACTGCCAGTTTGTCTATCGGAGTAGCCGGTTTAAGGGTAACGATCGTGATCGTTTCATTATTACCGCAGTGACCTATCAGCTTAGGCCTCAGGGTGAGGCGACGCTAGTCTATCCTCAGTTGCGCGAGGCTTTGAATGATGGCCAGGCCCTCGCTAACCTGGCGCCAGGCCAGGCGCAGCTGACGGTTGTTCGAGAAGCAGTCTTATTGCTTCGGCAAGCCAAATCCATGGTGATTGACGAGGCTGATCCGCATTCGCGATCGTGTGGCTCCTTTTTTATGAACCCACAGCTTACCGCAGCTGAGCTGGAGCAGCTGACCAGGCGACATCATGAGGCCGGTGGCCAGGGTAGCGTGCCAACGTTTGTTGATAGCGATGATGGCGCAGCTCGGGTACCGGCCGCTTGGTTGATTGAGCAGTCTGGTTTTGCCAAGGGTGATCGACGTGATAATGTCGGTATCTCACCGAATCATGCCCTAGCTTTAGTGAACTATGGGGGAACTACCAAGGCATTGTTGGCACTGGCCGGTGAGATTATCGCTGTGGTCAAGAAGCGTTTTGATATTGAACTGATTATCGAGCCAGTCGTCGTGGATTGATTTGCAGCTGGCGGGTTAAGGTGTGCTAGGCTTAGTTGATGATTGAGCTTAGTTATTTTGAGCGGTGGTGGCTCAATAGTTGGCCGCATCGGTTGCATATTCAGCGGTATGTTCCCAAATTATTGAAAAGTTCCCCAGCGCCTATTGTCGGCGAGGTTCTTGAAGTTGGTGCTGGCAGTGGCTGGAGTTCGCGGCGGGTACTGGAAACATTTCCGCAGGTTGAATTGACGGCGATTGATGTTGACCCGCGGGCGGCTAAATCATTCGCTAAGCTCAAGGAGAAATATGGTCGCCGCTTAAAATTTTCCGAGGCTGATGTCATGCATTTACCGTATGATCGAGCCTCTTTTGATTTTGTCTTAGCTATTCATGTGCTCCATCATGTGGAGCACTTGCCCCAAGCGCTGCGAGAGCTGATACGGGTATTGCGTCCTGGTGGACTGATTGGAATTGCTGACGAGAATCAACATTTAGTTGTTGGTCCACTCAGATGGTTGTGGCCAGCCTTGCATCGAATCAACGCGAAGGAGTTGACCGAGACCTTGGAGGCTGAAGGCGCAGAAATAGTGTCGAGTGTCGGGACGGTCCATTTTAGTATTTGGGCCCGCAAGCCTTATACCTAACCAGCAGGCGGAGTTGCACATTTTCGTTTTTGTAGTATGGTGATGGGTTATGTCATTAACGTTCACGGTAGCTGCTGAGAAGGCCCAACGGGCCAAGGCCGACATTGTTGTTTTGCCAATGACAACCTGGCGGGACCTGGCTGAAACGTTTCCGGCTCCTGAGGCACGAGAAATCAAACGAGAAGCAAAACAAAGAGATTTTTTCGGTCGGTGGGGAACGGCGGTAGTTTTGCCCGTCAAGAAGGGTTGGCAGGCTGACTATGTTGCTTTGGTTGCTTTGGGATCTAATGAGCCAGGCTGGCGCCGAGCTGAGGGATTACGTCGAGGTTTAGCCACAGTTATGCAGAAGGCACGAAGAGATGCTCTGGCCAGTGTCGCTATTGCCTTGACTGGTTTTAAGGACGCTGACCAGTTAGCGCGAGCTGCGGTTGAAGGTGCTTACATGGCAAATTATCGCTTTACAGAGTACTCAGAGAAATTACGCAAGCGGCAGGCTCGATTCGGGCTTAAGAAGGTACTCGTGCTAACGGACCAGCAGCAGTTGGAGGCAGTTCAGGGGGCAGTGGCAGAAGCGAAGCTGGTGATGCCCGGGGTGGAGTTGGCCCGAGATTTAGTTAATCAACCGGCTGAACATATGTCTCCGAGCCGCTTGGCGGAGGAAGCGCAACGCCTAGCTCATGAGGCCGACAACATTAGCGTCAAGATATTCAATCGTGAGCAGGCTAGGCGAGAAAATTTTAACGCTTTCTTGGCGGTGGCCCGGGGATCAAGCGAAGAGCCTTACGTGATTCAGTTGAGCTATTCTCCAAGCGATAGTGATAGCAACACCAAGAAGATTTGGTTGGTCGGTAAGGGTATTACCTTTGATTCTGGAGGACTTTCAATCAAGCCAGCTGACAGCATGGAAACCATGAAAATTGATATGGCCGGGGCGGCCAATGTGCTGGGGGTCTTTGCTATTCTGCAGGCACTGAAACCAAATGTTGAAATACACGGGTTGATTGCCGCCTGCGAAAACATGCCGTCGGGAGATGCCTATCGGCCTGGTGATATTGTCACTGCCATGAACGGTACAACGATTGAGGTGCTTAACACTGACGCTGAGGGGCGGATTACTTTGGCTGATTCTTTGGTGTATGCGGCGCACAACAAGCCGGACGTAATTATTGATATGGCAACCTTGACCGGCGCCTGCGTGGTGGCGTTGGGAGAGTCCATTGCTGGCCTGTTTAGCAATGACCAGGCGCTTGGTGACCAAGTGTTGGCGGGTGCCCAGCGGGCTGGCGAAGGTATGGTTCAGTTACCGATGCCGGAGGAATATCGAGCAAATCTTGACAGCGCAGTGGCCGATTTACGAAATATTGCGACGACGCGTTATGGTGGCGCTTCGATGGCGGCACTTTTTCTTCAGGAATTCGTGGCTGACATTCCCTGGGTGCATATCGATCTGGCGGGGCCATCATTTGCGGAACGACCGCAATTGTCCTACTGGGCCAAGGGAGCTACCGGTTTTGGCGTACGGTCTATCGTTGAATACTTGAAATCGATTAGCCCACAATAATTGCGAGCTTAAGGCCACTGAAATTTTTAAGCGCTTCGTAGCCGAGCTACCAGAAAGGAAGTGGCAAAAAGGGTCGCTCCTACTAACACGACGGTGGGCCCTGAAGGCAGGCTCAAAAGAGCGCTACTTAGCATACCAACGAGCACTGCAATCAAGCTAACGGCCACACTCACGCCAATCATCGAAGACATGGACCTGGTCAGATTTTGGGCGGTAGCAGCTGGAATAACAATCATAGCAGTGATGAGAATAATGCCGACGAGCTTAATAGAAATTGCTATCACGGCGGCGAGCATGAGCAGAAAGAGCAGCTCGTAGCGAGGCACAGCAATACCCTGGCTGCGAGCCAAAGCCTCATTAAAAGTAATCAGCAATAAGCGCTTACCACTGGTCACCAGAATGACGCCGACGACGATGGCGATGATTATACTGGTTACAATATCGACATTGCTGACGGTGAGAATGTCGCCAAAGAGGAAGGAGACGAGATCAGTTTGAAAGCCTGGGGTGAGCTGCACAATGATGACGCCGAGAGCGACGGCCGCGGGGAAGAACACCCCGAGGAGGGTGTCGAGGTGCAAGTGGGAGTAGTGGCGCAGGAGAGCAATGCCGGCGGCTACGAGCAGGGCGAAGACGAGAGCGGCGAAGAAAGGATCGGTCTTTAGTAGCAGGCCTAGGGCAATTCCGGTTAGCGCTGAGTGGCCAATGGCGTCGGCGAAAAATGACATACGGCGTAGGACGACAAAGACACCAAGGACTGCCATCAGCACGCCTAAGATTAGTCCGGTTATCAGGGCGCGCTGGAAAAAGGGGAAGAGTAATAGTTCTAGCATCATGGTGGTAGTAGCCAGTTTATTTAGGCGTGGTTATGCTTGAAGTGCCCGACGGGTTGTCCATACATTTCGGTGAGTAACTCGTTGGAGAGGACTTCGCGGGGCAGACCGGCACAGAGCAGTTTTTTATTGAGGCACAAGACTTGGTTGGCGTAACGCATGACCACATCTAATTCGTGGCTGATCAACAAGAGAGTTAATTTTCGTTGCTCCTGGATACGTTGTAAAAGAGCATAGATTGTTTCTTGGCCACTGATATCTATGCCGGCAGCCGGTTCGTCAAGAATGAGTATGGTTGGTTTGTTGACTAAGCTATAGGCCAGCAGAACGCGCTGAATTTGACCACCAGAAAGGGTGTTTAATCTGTCCGTGGTAGCTTTAGTCATCGAGACGAGTTTCAGTAGGGTGTTCATTCGTTGTTCCTCAACGCTTGACATGCCAAAACGTTGGGGAGACTTGAGCAGGAAAAGACCACGAACGGTCAGGGGAAAATTTTTGTCTACTTCAATCGATTGTGGAATATAGGAGACTTGGTTGGCAATTTTTCGGTAGTGCTTGTGATCGGTGCCCAGGATCTGAACTGTGCCGTGCTGACTTGGCAATAGGCCCAGAATACTTTTTACCAGCACTGATTTACCGGCTCCGTTGGGGCCGATGATGGCGGTGGTTTGCCCGCGGGGAACATCAAAAGAGATGTCATCAATGATAGTCTGATCATCGAGGATTACGGTCAGATGCTTCACGGAAATGGCTGGGGTCGTTACCGTCATTATTTAGGCATTAGTTAGATGATTGCTTTACTATAACGTAACGGCAAGAACGATACATTAATTGCGCGATAATATGGAGGGACAACAGGGCCGGAGACGAGTAGTAGTTTTAGGCGGTGGCTACGCTGGTGTTCGGGCTGCGCGAGATTTAGCTCGGGCTGGAGCTGAGTCTGAGGTGGAAATTGAGTTGATTAGTAAATCAGCTTGGCATGTTGATCTAACCTTGATGTACGAGGTAGCAACTGCTTATTTAACCAGTGAATCAGTGGCCTCAAGCGAAATTATTGCTGCCAGTGCCGCCGTGCCCTTGGCGGAGATATTTGCCAAGACATCCGTCAAGCTGCGGATTTCAGGCGCGGAGCGGATTTTGCTCAAGGAGAATTTAATTGTACTGAGTGATGAGTCCACGGTAAGTTACGACGTTTTGATTGTGGCCTTAGGTGCCAGACTGGCTACCCACGGTCTGCCTGGAGTTGCCACCAACGCCTTTAGTATTAAAGAGCTCTCTAGCGCCTTGGAGTTGAGACATCACATCGTTCGACAATTTTACGCGGCGAAGAATTTGGTGGGAGCAGCTCGGCGGCAAAGCCTCACCTTTATGGTTGTCGGAGCTGGTTCCGCCGGAGTAGAAATGGCAGCTGAGTTAGCCTGCCAGGTACGTCATCAATGTTCTCGCCACAGAATTGACCCGCAAGAGATTAGTATTCAGTTGGTAGAGGCCGGCCGGGAGATATTGCCGGGTATATCGCCAGTCTTGCAGCGGGTGGCAGCGAATCGCTTGCGGAAACTGGCAGTTGTGGTTCGGCTTAACGAGCGAGTCAGTGCTATTGAGGCTACGGCAGTGGTGTTTGAATCTGGTGAGACTATTCCCACGAATACAGCAGTTTGGACTGCCGGGTTAAGCCCGCATGAGTTGCTGGTTCAAGCTGGCTTTCCGGTCCGGTCTTGGGGAGTGGTCTGTGAGCCAACCTTGCAGGTTCAGGGACTGGCGACAGTGTTTGTGGCCGGAGATGCCGCCAATCTTCAGGAGATGAAGCCGCCACTTAAGGCAAATGTTCTCGTGGCGTATACCCAGGGCACGTTAGTGGCTCGCAATGTCTTGCGGCTATTGCGGAATCAACGATTGCTGACCTATCAACGGCCCAAAGAAGTCACCGTGATCACTACGGGAGGTCGGACAGCTGTACTGCAAGTTGGTCAGCTGAAACTCAGCGGTTTTTTACCCTGGTTTCTTAGGCGTCTGATTACCCTGCGCTATTGGTTGTGGTATCTACCCTTCATAGCAGCGCTACGCTTTTGGTTTGCCAGCAATCGACTGCATGGAGCTAATGATTAGAGAATCGGTCGATTAGACATGAGTAGGTTATTAAACCCTCTCTTAA
>JACZRJ010000010.1 GCA_022574795.1 Patescibacteria group bacterium
AATTGCACCGAGCGGGCAGCCCCGGACGCAATATCATAAGCCGAAATGTTCGTCTCCCGAAAATTCTGGGTCAAGACGTCTCCCAGCCCCTGGCCGAAGAGGGCCTCAAAATTACTTATTGGCGCCAGCAACCGGGCCATAAAAATCAGCCGCTCCTCGTTACTAGCATAATTAGGATCAAAGGAACTTCTGACGAATATTCCAACTGGTGTAAATTGCCATACCAAGACAGCCAAAACAACCAAGCCCAACCCGCTAAGCAGTAACCGGCCGCGCGCAGGCATCCGACTAACTCGCACCTGTTTTCGAGTTTGCCACTGGTGAAGCAGCTGACTGGCTGCCATGGCCCCCAGGGCCGCCACGATACCAAACCAAACCGCGCGAGAAAACGTTAAATAGATTAAGCCCAGGCTGATCAGCGACAAAGCTACTAAGCCCAAGCGATATTTACTTCGTTGGTTATGCCAGAACACGGCCACTAACAAGGTGATAAGAGTGATTAGATACTGACCTAGAATACTGGGATGAGCCAAAACACTGGATAACCGTGGTATCCAAATCTCGCGAACTGGATCAAATCTCAGCACCGTACTATCCGGAGCGAGGAACCATTGATAGCCGGCTAGGAGTAGCACGATCACTGCCGAAGCCAGGAACCACTTCAGCCAGCGCTGTAGATATTCTTTGGAGAGCGGCGCGTACAGTACCGCCAAGTACAACATGATATACAGCCCAATATCGCGAGCGCGAAGGAGGCCCAAAATCGGCGCCTCCGCGCGCCAGACGTTAACCAGCACCCAGCCGATCAACAAGAGCAATGGCGCTACTAAAATATTCCTGCGGTAGGGCAGTTTTTTAGTTAGCAAAGGCAAGGCAAACAGTTTGAAAAACAGCGTTGCGATAATTACATCCTTTACTATCGTTACAGTTCCAATCGTCTGAGTTATTTTCAGCATGGGCAACAACGGTGCCACCACCACCAACAATGACAGAGCCGACAGGGGGTAGTGCCAACTCCACCAACCCACGAGCAGGAACAACAGCAAGAATACCCCAGCTTGAAAGCTCAGCAGCAACGAGACAAAGGCCACCGCCACCACTCCTAGCAACAGCCAATTCCAGGGTTCCCGGACAGTCCAAGGGCCACCAGTATCCACTGACTCGCTCATAGCCTCTGTTTGGTCATACCTTTTTTCCTACCATGAACTAAGCTGGCCGGGAGCGCCATAATTAATCCCAGCGGAGCTAGCACGATCAAAACCACGGCAGCCAGCCAGCCCAAATGCTTGTGGGCATATTGTATCGAGCTGACAGTCCAAAGCCAGGCTCGTTTAAGGCCAACCAGCTGCTTAAAACTAACTCCACCATGATGAATAACCGTCGCTTCTGGTACATACCAAGTTTGCCACCCGGCGCTCGCCGCTCGCTGGCAATAATCAACCTCTTCAAACCATACCCAAAAATTTTCATCAAGCAAACCAATCGCCTGTCGAGCCTCGGCTCGAATCAAAAAGACTGCTCCCATGACCTGATCCACGGCCTGCCGCTTCGAATAATCGAACGAGGTTTGCATATAATCACTCCACGATTTTGCTCCGGGCCAGAGTCGATTAATTTTAAGTGCTAGCCAAATAAAATTAATTAATTTCTAAAATATTTGGACGGAGGATTGGTCAGTCCTATCACTATTGAGTAATTTTGCTCCCACGATACCTGCCTGACTCAGTTCCCCTAAGGCTTCTACCAGCTCCCGCAACGCGCCCGGTTGAACCTCCGTATCTGGATTCAGCAACAACAAGTGATGCTGGCCAGTCAACTTTCGAATACCGACATTATTACCGCGGGCAAAACCAATATTTTCCTTGAGCTTGAAAAAAGTGATAGCCAGTGGTGAAGCTAATGCCTCTGCCTGCCCTATCGAGTCGTCGCTCGAATTATTATCAACGACGATAACTCGTCCAATCAATGTACGCTCTGGCAGATGACTCAGCGAAGCTAAACACTTGGCCAGCAGTGACCCCGTGTTCCAATTCACAATAACTACGTCAACT
Source organism: Patescibacteria group bacterium (assembly GCA_022574795.1). Classification (GTDB taxonomy): domain Bacteria; phylum Patescibacteriota; class Andersenbacteria; order UBA10190; family UBA10190; genus JACZRJ01. The sequence goes on from JACZRJ010000010.1 coordinate 2,052, forward strand.
TTTGTCATGCGTTAAGATAACGTTATAGCAGCTTTTAGGCCCATAACTCTAGCAGATCTTGATCTCGATGGACAAGGCAAGAAAATACCTAACACGTATCCTTAAAAGCCTCGTCCCTTTATTTGTCCAACTCTTCAATGACCCGAAGAGTTTTTGTGGCGGTCTTCTCCCAGCTAAACTGCTTTGCGTGCTCCGGACCGCTGGCCTTAAGCTCGCCCTGCCGCGCTAGCGCCGCTGAAATTCCTCGGGCAATTGAGGCTGAGCTTGTCGGATCAACTTTGACCGCCGACTCACCAACAACTTCAGGCATTGATGATACCTCAGAGGTAACCACCGGGCACCCGCTGGCCATAGCCTCTAATAATGGCATGCCAAAACCTTCGTATAGGCTGGGCAATACGAACACCTCAGCTCCCCAGTAGAAAGCCGGTAACAGCTCATCAGGCACTCGACCGGTCATCAAGATATGCTTACTAGCAACTGAGGCCTTAACTCGCTCAATGATGGGCTGTTGAAGCCAGCCATGCCCGCCGGCGATAACCAGATTTAATTTTGAGCCGCCAGCCCGCAACTGCTCGAAAGCCTCGACTAATCGTACGATATTCTTACGAGGCTGGATTTGACCAACAAAGAGTAGGTATGGCTCGTTGAGACTCGGGTAGGCCTTGACCAGCTGCTTGAATGACTGTCCCCGCTCCGTCTTGTCCGGGACATAAAATTGCTGGTGATCAACACCGTGATGGATAACATGAACATTATCTTCTCTCCCATAGTAGCGCGCGATGTCATCAGCAGTCGCCTGCGAAACCGCGATTATTTGATCAGCCGCGCGAACCGCCTGGGCGCTGAAGATATGCAGTAATAGCCAATCTTTGTAACGAAATTGATCGGGATATAAATGCACCGCCAGATCATGAATAACAGCCACCGTTTTCATTTTCCCAGGACGCAGATAGGGAAGCTGCTGAATCGGCATGAACAGAACTTCAGGTCGATACCGATAAAGATCATACGGCAGCCTGGTTTGTGTCCAATACTTGGGCCACGGCGAAGCAAAGCTGGTGAATTTTCCCTGCCCTGGCAGCAGAGTTGACCGACGACCAGCAACTTTAGCAGCCACATCACACGGTGCCAGATATAGCCAGTCATGCTTTTCGCTCAAGGCCGGTAACCGCTTAGCCAACTCAACAGTAAAGCGAGTAGTACCGTCCGCCCGATCGGTACATAAATCTGAAACGTCGAGAGCAATCTTCATTATCTGTGATTAATTGTTTGACTAAGTAGCAATAGCAACCGCTCAGTTCGCTTAGCCCAGGAATGATTCTGGGCTAACTGGCTTCGTTTACTCGAGCTTAATTCCGGCGAGCGTAACCACTTCTCGGTCTCTCTAATAAATTGATCCGCACTGGTAATCAAGCCAATGACATCTTGATAAGCCTTAAGCTCAGGTAGCCCACTAACCACAATGGGTTTCCCGGTAGCCATGAACTCCCAAAACTTTAGGGGGAAACTAGCTGCGTTGTAGCGGTTTTCTCGATAGGGAATGAGGCAAACATCAAAATGAGCTACCAGCCCAGGCACTTTCTGGCGCGGCACGGTTCCTAAGATATGTACATTGCCTAATTTCTTCAGCTCAGCCAGCTGCTTACCCTTTTGTTCAACCACCGGTGCACCAACAAAAACAAATTGCCAGCCTGGCCGGCGTTGGGCCACGTCAGCGATCATCTTGAAATCATACTTATATGAATCAAGTGCTCCCACCGAACCCAAGACGGGATTACCCTGAGGCCAGCTAAAAGGCCAAGCCGAAGTACTTCGAGTAGCAAAGAGTTCTACGTCCCCAGCATTCGTCACTAAATGTATTACCTTAGCCTGACGGCGCTTGGCTTTGAGTAGAGCCTGAGATGTCACTGTCACCAAGTCTGCTCGCTTAAGGATGCGCTGCTCTTCAGCCTCCACCCGCTCTGGATTACGATCTGGTCCAGCCTGAGCAGCATGATCATCGACACAGTCGTAGACCACGATGGCTCGGGGGAAAGCGTCAAGATATTCCGCTGCCTCCGTGTCATATATCCATACCACTTCGCTCGCCGAGCTTTGCGGCGCAGGCACCACTTTCTCTTGTACTTAGCAATATGACAACTGTCTAACTTTTCTGAAGCCGAGAAGTCGAGCCGTCAGTAGGACATTCCAACGATTTAAGAAATAATGATTGAACTGAGCCACGACAGAACTGGACCGGGAGCCAGGAATCAGGTTCCACTGGGCTTTGATATATAGCCGGTCATTCACTTTTTGATACCAAACACAGCGGGTAAGAAAGGCTAGTACCGTCCCCGGTCGCTGCCAGTTATCAATCAAGAATCTAAACAGCCAGATGCGAGGCTCCACATAAAGCACGGGCTGCGATTTACTAATCTGTGACATAACGTGCTGTCGATTAGTCCAAAAAGGTAGATCATACGCTGCTCCCGCAAAGCATATGATCCGCACCTCACCGCCTCCGCCGCTAAGCTTCGACCCCTTAATGTTGAATTGAAGATTCGGCAGCAATCGGCTTTGACGTACTTCCCACAACACATAGGCAGCCAACAAAACATAGACCACGATACGCCACAGCAACGTTGGCTCGGAGATCAACCAGATCAAACTGACTCCCAACATAACGAGTAACCAGGCTAGCCGATAGGTCAACAAGACAATCGCAAATCGCCGCTTGGCCAACACCGCCATCAAGACGTAGGCCACCAGCGCCCCCACCAACAAGGCCCACACCGCCAACAAACTATCAGGGCGAGTAATGAACAGCCCGCCAATCACGATTGCCGGAATCGACATCATCAAAGCATAAATTCCAGCCCGCACTCGAGCCTGACGAGCGGGGACAAACACAGTGCTGGTACCAATATCGAGCAGGGCATAGACAAAAAAGGCCGAGGTAACGATCAGAATATGAGGCAGTGCTGGTATAAAGTCAGGCAGTAAGTACTGTAGAACTTCAGGTGTAAAAAACAGTCCCGTCAAAGTAATACCGATCAATAAAATCACCAGTCGATGCATGTTGCGCGTTGCTACTTTTACAAACTCACTACGCCGCTCACTAAATAATGAGCTCATCCAGGCTAGGTTTACTTCAGATAACGCCATCGATAATATTGTTAATTGGCCGCCAAAGCGCAGCGACAAACTTAGGTAGCCCAACTCATCAGCCGCAATAATCCCACCGAGCGCTAGCACCGGTAATCGCTGCCAGATCATAAAGAAGATGCGTGACAGATACATAAAGCCGCTGGTCTCCAGCACTTGCTTAACGACCCGTTGCATATCGTGCCATGACGGCAAAGCCATGTGCCCAGCGAACTCTCGCCAGTTTAAGAAGCCGAGCCAAATAATCATGATGGCAGTCGTTAGCGTCATCGCCGCAAAAAACCCAGCCACCCCCAACAACCAGGCCGCGAGCGCGAAGACAACAACATTAATGGCTGCCGTTACCACCTGAACACCATAAAGCCAAGCGAAACGTTTTCGACCCGTCAGCGCCGCGCCCAGTACGTCCTGAATTCCTTGCAGTATCAAAATCCCAGCAAAGAGCTGCAGATACGGAGTAATTTCTGGCTTATGGTAAATTCCTTCGGCAATTGCGCCAGCCCCGACTAGTAACAGCAGTGATAAGGGTAAAGTGACTGCCTGCCGCACCAGATGTGCTACCCAAAAAACCTTAACGGCTTCTCGTTTAGTCTTTTGTATGGCGATCTCTCGGATGGCTCCACCAACAATCCCCACGTGTTGAGTAACCCCAACCAACCCACCAACTGCCAATACCAAACCAACCAAGCCATAGCTGTCAGGGCCGAGGAGTCGGGCCACAATCAGGCTTTGGATAATCGTTAAGGTCGCCGTTACCCCCTTGGTAACCAATGATAATAATTGGGTACGAGCTAAATCCACGTTGGCAGCTTAACGATTAAAAGTAAGCGCGTACAATATCAGGATCCCCTCTAGTTGGCAATATTCTTATCGAAGCTTACTATAAGCCAGTTACTAATTCTTCTAGCTGGGTTATCTTGTCCGGCCAGGTAAAATCTGCCCGAGCTCGCCGCTGTGCTGCTGCCCCCAGGCTACTTCTCAAGGCCGACTCAGTGAGTAGTTTTCCTAAGCCCTCCTTTAATAGGGTTGGTTGGGCCAGCTCAACAACCAAACCGGTTTGCTCATGTTGCACGGCCTCCCCTGCCCCGCCTGTCTTGGTCGCTAGTGCTGACAGACCACAGGCCGCCGCTTCTAGATACACTATCCCAAAGCCTTCGATATCTCCCTTAATCTCCCGAGGAGTAAGCGCAAACAATTCCGCGCCATGATACAACGGTGGCAGATGCTTATCCGGTACCTCGCTCAAGATCTTTATTGAGCCGGCCATGCCATGATCCTCGGCTAGTGCCGCCAGCTGCGCCTCTTCAGGCCCGCTGCCGACTATTACCAGCTGGTAATCACCGAATTTAGTCTGATCAAGCTTGCTAAAAGCTTCAATCAGAACATCAAAGCCCTTCCGAGGAATCAGGCGACCGACGGAAATTATGTACGGTCGCTTGATACCATAGTGACGCAAGGTCGATTCAATCAATGGCTCACTAACCTCATTAAAATATCGTTTATCCACTCCTGGTTGAATTTTTACCAACTGCTTCTCATTTGCCCCAAGTCTCAGCAGCAATTTCTTGGTTACCTCATTGATATACACAATACGATCCGCGGCGCTCAGCACACGTTTCAATTTTTTAATCTCTGATTTATTATTGCTCCACATTTCTATCTCCATGGCATAAGTGAAAACAACATACGGTATGCCGGTATACTTCTTAAGGTAATATCCGGCCAGTCCTTCAAACAATGCCTTGCCACACAACAGCAGCTCAATTTCACCTCTCTTCGCCCGGCGCCACAATGATACGAATACCGGCAGCCAGGCCGGCTTAATAAACGGATAAAAGAAGCGCTGCCTCTCTAAAGTGTAGGTTTCTCTCGCCCCAGGCACCTCGCCACTGCCCCGGGACAACTTTCTTTTTCCTCCAGCCCGGCTCGGCGCCATAACAATGACGGTATGGTCTTCACTAAGCCCCGCCGCCAGGTGTGACAAATAATTTTCAATGCCCCCTACCTGCGGCGGAAAACTCTCAGTCAACAGCGTCATTTTCATGCCCCTACTCTATTCTTATCAAGCCAATATGTCGAAAGTAGGAGTCGAGCAATACCTTCAGTGGCCGGCTGGAACATCTCAATCTTGACAAAGTAATCAAAATCTTTCATGATCGTTCCTTATGAAACTACTACATTCAACGAGCGCTGGCTGGCGTCGCTGGCGATTCAAATGGCCAGTTATTATCGTTCTCGTCATCGGAATTAGTATCTTTGTTGGTCTGACCATTAGCCAGCAACGAGAGCATATATCTGACCTACCAGAAACTCGTCTGAACACCCAAGTCACTGTTCAAACCCTCAATGAATTAGCGCAGCAGGGCACTATCATCAAGACCGCGATCGTTGAGCCAGCTAGTGCCGCACCCTTGATTGCTCGTACTGGCGGAAGAGTAACAGGACTACTTGCCCAACTCGGCGATCAAGTCGGCCGCGGACAGTCTATCGCTCAAATCGACGGTGGCGTTGAGGGTAACCCAACTCGCGCCCAGATCGCTAGTGCTACGGCCTCCCTAGGAATTTTTGATTCAGTCAGACAAGCTGGTTTGGCTTCTGCCCAGAACGCCATTCGCCTTGCAGAAATCAACGCCTCAGCAGCCAGCACCGGGCAAGGCCTGACGGTGGCGCAGGCTAAAATCGCTCGCCAACTAGCCGATAACGCAGCAGAAAGTTCTCGGCTGGCGTTACAAGATGTGCGTGATAGTGGCAGTGATCAGGTAATTAGAGCTGCCGACTTAGCGGACCAGGCTGCCCAGCTCGTTCAAAACCAGGCCCGGTTAGCCCTGAGGCAATCCAATCAGCAGACTGGCGATGCCATCAAGGTAGCCGAGAAGAATGTTGCGCAAGCTCGCCTGGCCGCCAACCGATTACTTGCCGAACTGGATAATCAGCGCAACCAAATCACCTTGCAACTAACCTTGGCCCAGGAACAATTCAAACTTCAGCAAATCTCGGCACCAATTTCAGGACAGGTCACCAAACTAAAAATTCGTGTCGGTGATTTCGTTACCCCGGGACAAACCGTAGGGGAAATCAACGCCGTCAACGGAGCTCGACTGACGCTCGAGGTCGCAACTGGCATCCGCCAGCTGCTGACCATTGGCGATCAGTTGCGCCTGAGTACCAGTACTGAAACATTTACCGGGTCAATCACCAACCTGGCTGGCGCTCCTGACAGCGCCACCGGCCTGTGGCAAATAGAAGTTTTTATAGCCGAAACACCTTCAGCTATATCGACTAACGAATTAGTTAACGTTCATCTGCCGAGCAACACTACCAATAACGGCACTGTCTTCCTACCCTTGGATGCGCTAACTGTGCGACAGGCAGGAGTTGTGATCTTTACGGTGGACGAGAATAATATTGCTCGAGAACATCAGGTACAAATTAGCGCTTTCGAAAGTCACTTTGCTGAAGTGGTCATTGACTTACCGGACACAACCAAAATAGTAATCGACGGCAACCGACTTCTTCGTGACGGTGACGAAGTAGAACTCGCCGGCTAAACTATGGCCCACGGGTATCTTAGTTACTTCATTCGCTCATACCGCGTCACCTTTTTGCTGGTCGTTGGACTCTCCATCCTCGGCGTGTTCACGGTGATCAACTTACCCCGAGAGGCCAATCCTGAAATCGACGTTCCTTTTGCCGCTGTGG
>JACZRJ010000156.1 GCA_022574795.1 Patescibacteria group bacterium
TCAATGCCCTTGACCTGGACCGCCCCCGGCGATGATGGTAGCACGGGCACCGCCACCACGTACGACGTGCGCTACTCAACCTCAAACATTACCGCTGGCAACTTTTCCTCTGCCACCGCCGCCACTGGCGAGCCAATTCCATCCGTCGCCGGCTCAAGCGAAACAATGACTGTTTCAAGTCTGTCAGTTAACACTCAATACTATTTCGCGATGAAAACGGCTGACGAAGTCCCCAACACCTCAGGCCTGTCAAACGTAGTGAGCAAGTACACGCTGGCGAATGCGCCAACCGCCGCTGCCTTCGGCTCAGTAACGGAAACCTCAATTGCGGCTAAATGGACCATCAACGGCAACCCAGCCGGCACGGAATTTTATGTTGAAAACCAAACCGCCGTTACTAACTCTGGCTGGATCGCCGATAACACCGCCTGGACATCCTCCAGCTTAAATGCCAGCACAGAATATTCATTCCGCGTTAAAGCCAGAAATGGCGGTAGCATTGAAACAGCCTGGGTATCGCTAGGCAGCAAATCAACCAGCGCCAGCAGCAGTGACGGCGATGATAGTTCAACAACAACCACAACTACTGCAGCAACGCCGACACCAACCCCAGCCGTTCCCCCAGCCACCGGACCCACTGTCGCCGCACCGGTAGTTGCTCCCGAGCCCGAGGCTGCTGCTATTGGCGCCCCCGGGACAACCACTCCTGATACCAGTGCCGGGGAAACGACCACCGAGGTGCCTATTCTCCCTACCGAAAGCGATACGACACCGCCGACAGTCACCCTTACCGAGGCACCAGAAGTCGTCGACAAAACCAAGATCACCTTTACCGGTGAAGCCATCGCAGAAGAGGCTGAGTTCTCAGGTGTGATTGCTGGACTAGCCTACTCGCTTGACAACGGCACCTCCTGGCATCCTGTCTCATCAGTTGAAGGCCTCGGCACAGTCAAAGCATCATTTACAGTTACGACTCCAGTCTTGCCTGATGGCACCTACGACATTATTGTGCGCGCTCGAGACAATACACAGAACGAGGGCTTCTCCAAGATCACTCAGACAACAATTGATCTCCTGCCCGTCATCTTCGGCAGTGCCGTCTTACTCCAGCCCTCCGGGGATGCCTTTACTACTGCCAGCCCAACAACCATAGCCGGCTCATCCATCCGCCTAATAGCCGCCTTTGAAGGTGGTGTCACCGAAGCCAAAGTCAAACTCGCCAACCAAAACATCTCCCTCGAGCCAGACAATATAAAGCGGCGCTGGGGCGGCATCATTACTCTGCCAGAGGAAGGCAGGTATACTATTAAGCTCCAGGCCCGTGATGGTGCTGACAATACCTTTGAACAGGACATAGGCACAATAACCGTCGTGCCGCCCCTGCAAACTATTGATTCAAAAAACAACCAGCCAGTGGCTGGAGCCAACGTCACCCTTGAAAAATTTGACGAAAACGCACTGATCTGGAGAATCAGCAGAATACCAGGCCAAGACAATCCACAACAAGCATCTGCAGAAGGGTCAGTCTCGTATCTCACCGACCGAGGGACATTCCGTCTTCGAGTCAAGGCTCCCGGTTACTGGAATGGTGTATCCCGCTCTTTCACCACCAACGATCCCACTCCGCTAAGCGGCACCGTACAGCTACCGCGACGTCCCTGGTATATGTACTTAATCCCGCTGCGAACCAGACCACTCCCTCTTATCACCCAAGACCTGCTAGCAATTTCCCCCTCAACGATCACTGATAAAAATGAGCAACTCAACCTATTACCGCGAGACCTAGCCAATGCGGAGCGCACTCTCGATGAGTTCGTCGGGCACCGGATTCTCATCACGACTGTAGCCGCTTGGAATAGATCTTCGCAGGAGCAATTAGCTGTCCTGCAGCGCTTGCAAACCAAACTCGGTGCCGATGTCGTTATCATACCCTGGCTCGTGCAACAGCCTCCCAGTGTACTAGCCGGTATCATTACCAGAGGCGGCTACGATCTGACCGGTGCCGCAGGACTGGGCGGAGATTTTGTTCTTGAATATAGTAGCGGCACCATCGAAACCCAGGCTATCGATGCAGAGCGATTCGGATTTGAGCAGATACTGGTTCGTGAGGTCATCGTCAGAGATGGGTCAGACGCAACACTGAACGAACATCCAAAGGGTGATAACGAGGTTATTACTTTTAAATTCCGAAACGGCTTCACGACAACCAAAATCAACTCTAATAAACGGCCTGGGGTCAGGGACATCCTT
>JACZRJ010000157.1 GCA_022574795.1 Patescibacteria group bacterium
TCTTTTTCAAAACGCTTAACCTCCTCTGTGTCAGTCAACTCTTTTAGGACCTGACCATTGGTCAAGCGCGTTAGCTGAGCGCGCAGGGCTGAAAGCTGAACCTCTCTCTTCAAGAGGAAAGCCACTCTGTGATGAAGCTTTGCTTCAGTGAGTGATTCAGGTGACAGCACAAACGAACACAGTAACCCGTCTTTCAACACCTGGTCTGACCCAAATAAATCTAACACGGAAACAACTTTCTCTACTCTACTCGAGTAGATATATCTGCCGCAACTTTCTGCAACACGGCTTCTTAAATTTCTAACCTTTGCGCCGCCTAATGCTGTAGAGCCTCATCAGCCTCGCGTCGGTGAACCGGAACTTCCTTGGGGGTGTCGATGCCAAGGCGTACCTTGTCTCCACGGATCTCTACCACTACGACCGTAATGTCATTATTAATGACGATACTCTCGTTCTTCTTGCGAGATATAACAAGCATGGCGGCCTCCTTTAAGGCATGGCAATTGTGAAAAGAACTCCGACCTTCATGTATAGCGTCTCAATAGCAGCCTAGCAAGTGCGACCGTCTCTGGTTCCCGCCCGCCCGACGGAATAAAAAACCAACTCGATGAGTTGGCTGTAAGAAGAGATCCTTGTGGTTGGTTTGCTTATTATCAGCCGAGAGGATTTTCAAGTACCCAGTAGCGAAGACGCCACTCCGGTATGCCGGCTCCTCGGCACTGCTGCTCTAGCACTGCAATTATATTTTCCTGATCCCTAGTCGGTGACCACAATTCTTCTCGACAGCTGGCGGTAAACGCTTCCCCTTGCGTTAAAATATCGCTCTCCCGCTGGCCTGCTTCACCTCGTATTCGAGACAACTCGACGTATTGATTACTGAGGGAGGCAATGAGATCAGCTTGTTCTGGCGTCAGTCCGGATGACAAGGCTATTTTGCTGAGTACAACGCGAAAGGTTAGAACGGCAATAATCAGGGCAATAATCAGGGCAACGGTGACGGGAACTAGAGCAAAAATAGTGTAAGCAATGTCGATCATGAGACGGACCCTTTCTAGCACTTTGTCAAGGAACTGGATGACTACAACCAACAATATTGTACACAAATATCTATCTTTGTCAAACTCAACAAGGTCCGTGAATCCGGAAACCCTCTAACGGTTGGCTAAGACCATTATCTGGTAGCCTAGCAGGATTCTGACGTAGTGAACCAGATAACCAGACACTGACCGAGGAAACGAACTGACTAGATGAAGATGCTCTTTTAAGACATCAAAGACCGACTCAATCTTAGAGCGAAGAGACAGCAGCTCGTTTTGCCACAAGGTAGCCAGTTTCTTCCTCTGTTTCCAGTGCGGCTGCGTAATAATGATGGTACCGTATCTCTCCCAGATGATGCGGCGCATGACGGAAGCTCCATAGTGACTGTCACCGACAGCAATCTTTGTTTTACGGTTGATGATCTTCGGCATCATTTGAGCATCATAGACATTGGCTGGTGTGAGTGCTATGCCACCTAAGCGACCATCAGGAGTGATGGAAGTATGTAGCTTAAATCCGTAGTGCCAGCCCTGGTGATTTTTACCAAATTTCGCAATATGCTGTGCTACTTTATGGGAATCAGATCGTTGTCGTTTACAGACCGGTAACATAGTAGAGTCCATCAGTTTCAGCGGCTCATCGGTTGCTAACAACAGTTGTAGCAGTGAAAACATCAGTGGTGTGACGCGGTGACAGTGATCAACAAAAGCGCTGTACTGCGGTAACTGCTGATACTCTATCGTCAGATACATGCCAGTGTGAGTGTGTAAATCACGGATGGTTTTCTGATGCAGCACCAGGGCATTCCAGACCAGCAGGGTTATCAACTCGCTGTCCTTAAGAACTGGTGGTCGGCCTCCGGCCTGACGCGGTAACTGCTTGGGCAGAGCATCGTCTACCCAACAAAACAAATCAACGATATGATGAGGTTGCAAAGAGAGCCTAGTGTTTGTGTTAGTTGTTAAGTACCAACACAGTAACACGGCTCTCTTTTGTTGTTATGGGAGCTCTAAGGGGTTTCCGGATTCACGGAAACCACTATTGACAATACCACCAAAATAGTATATCATATAGTCGTTCTTTACATTTCTAGCTTAGATCAAGTGTTATGGTTTAAGCCCCGTTGTTCCGGGTAGGAACAGATCTTTCGAGCAAATAGCTCGGAAAGGACGATAATCATGAAATACGGCAACATTA
>JACZRJ010000158.1 GCA_022574795.1 Patescibacteria group bacterium
TGGGCTGGTTCCGCTTGTGGTTGGTCTGGCGTAGCTGTTTGATCAGGCAAAGGCTGCGTTGAGGCTAGCGAATCGATTTGCTCAAAGCGCGTGGTCACTTTGTCAAAACGACGCGTGGAGGAATCGAACCGGTTTTTAGCATTGGTCAGGTGCTTGCCGACCGTAAAGAAGTCCTCGCCAAAGCGCTTGAAGTCCTGACGAACTTGCGACAGGTGCTGTAAAATATCTTTAGCTTGTTCCTGAATCTTCATACCGCGTAAGCCAATAAGAACTGTCTGTAAATAAGCCAAGAAACTGTTTGGTGAAACCGGCACAACTTTATGTTCAAGGCAAAAGTCCCAGAGGCTGTCGCTGCCCTGTTCATGGACCATGGTTTGGTAATAGATACCTTCAACGGGAATATACATAAAGGCAAACTCCAGGGTATTGTCCTGGGGCGAAATATATTTGCGATGAATGTCGGTGATATGTTTCTTAATGTCCTTAACCAGAGCTCGCTGGGCTCGGTCGCGTTGCTCCTGGTTATTTCCCTCCTGCTGCTGGGCCTGATAATTGGCCAAGGGAAATTTTGCATCGATGGCTACGATGTAGCCATCCTGCAGCTTGATAATGGCATCGGCGATATCGCCGCTACTCGGCAGCGTGTATTGCAGCTGGTAACGATCGCTGGGCAGTACTTCTGACAACAGGTTACCCAACAGTACTTCGCCAAAGCTGCCCCGCACTTTGGGACTTTTGAGTAAGAGCTGAAAGGTGGCGATCTCTTCCGTTGACTTATTGAGGGCGATGGTGGTCTGGGTTAATTTGCCCAGGCTGGTCGATACTTCTCGCACGGAGCGCTCGGTGCTGGTCACTCGATCAGCTAAGAATGACTTTGATTCATTCATAGCTCGAACGTTTTCTCGCAAGCGCTTATCGATCTGATCAGTGACTTTGTCGAGCCGATCAGTGACGTGATCTTGGAGACTTTGTAATTGTTCGTTGGGTTGGTTTGGCAGGCGGCGGGCAATCAGCCAGGCTATGATTCCGCCGAGCAGCAGGCCAATTAGCCCGGTTAGAATAATGTGTATCATAGTATCCAGTATACCCTAAAGTAGTTTTGGCAAAGCGACGCTATTGCCTTAGGTTGAGCTCGGCTTCTATAAGAAAGTACCTGAAGACTACTGTATTTCGTCACGGCGCTCACGAACGAAGATAAACCACTCTTCAAGGACGTCAATCAGGAACTTGAAGGGTGCTTCCAGTACTCGATCCATGATAATGAGAAAGATATTCCAGTCACGTACCTTCTTGGCTAGCCAGCGGCCAAACTCAAGTATTGGTAAGCTAAGAAACCCAATTAAGGTGGTGATGGTAGATTCGCTGCCGCTAAGCACGCGAATTCGGTTGAGTGATCGTCGAATTCGAATAGCCAGGAAAGTAACCAGCCCAAGGAACATGACGAAGATGAACATAGCAACCAGGGAGAAGTCGAACTGCTCCAGTATGGAAAACATCGCCCAGAAAATAGTGAGTAAGAGAATAGCGTAGATGATCCCAAAGAAGGTCCAGGTGATTCGTCCATAGCGGTGTGAGCGTCGAATCACCACGGTTGGCAGTGGAGAATCGTTGGTAACAATCTTATGAACAAACTCGACAATCTTGTTGGTATTGCTTGCTCCGGGCAAGCGCACCGTGGTGGCCAAGAAAAACAGCAGTACGGGGTGGAAACCAATATTAACGGTTAAGGCCAACAAATGAAATTGTCTCAGCAGAAAAACTTCGTAAGGAATTTCGATTACCCCCGCCACGACAGTCTTAGTAAAAAAGAGGAACAGAATACTGTGCCAGGCACGCCGATTCATTCGACCTCTCAGTTTGCGGTGTAGTGCCGTCACGGACTTGCGGGTAGTCTGTTCAAGCAAGTCAGCTGAGTTTAAAGCCTCAGGCCGTTTGCTGATCATGCGCACGATGCGATAGGGAACGGCTACTGGTAGCAAAAAGCGGGCTAACCGATCGCGGGCAGGATGGTTCACATATTCAAGTACTTTGGCATGAAGGGCTGGCAGTTCCCTAGTAATACTAGCTGCTTCCTCAGTGGAGATGTCGCCGGCGAGCCATTTCGGAAAATGGTGAACAAAATAGTGATAGGCAATTTCAAAGTTATCAGCTTCGAACAAAGCTCGATGACACGCAATGTATAGTTGGATCGCCTGCTGGCTCTCTTCGACAAGATCGTCGGCCCAGGC
>JACZRJ010000011.1 GCA_022574795.1 Patescibacteria group bacterium
ACTTCATGACCCCACGCAGGTAAATCGGCAAGGGTCGGATATCAGCAAGCAGTATCGCTCAGCCATTTTTTATCACAATGAGGAACAGCACCAGGCAGCCCAAAAATCTAAGCAAGAGTTAGCTGCCTCAGGAAAGTATGATCAACCGATAGCGACCCAGATCGCACCGGTTGATGAGTTTTATGAAGCCGAGGAATATCATCAGCAGTACTTAGCCAAACAGCGTGGTGAAGCCAGCGAGTGATGGGTGGTACGGTCCTCGTTAGTCGGTGTTAATAGTCTTATGATTGTGTTATTGCTCAACTGGCTGTTGGCAACTTTGGCCGTAGCAATTGCGGCCTACTTATTGCCCGGGGTTATGGTTGATGGGTTTTTAGCAGCCGCGATAGCTGCTTTGGTACTGGGAGTTGTTAATGCCTTGGTTCGACCACTGTTACTATTGTTAACCCTACCGTTAACGATCCTGACGCTAGGTTTGTTTACGCTGGTCATCAATGCGGTTCTGGTATTGTTGACGAGTGCTGTTGTGCCGGGCTTTTCGGTCGCTAATTTCTGGTGGGCGGTGCTCTTTAGTGTGGTCTTGGTGCTGGTTAATGTTGGGATCAATGAGCTGGCTACCAGACGTCAGTGAGTTGGTCAGCCAAAGTTTGGTTAAAGAACATTGCTGCTGAAGAAAATGTTTGGTGTTGGTTTTCTTGAGTTGTTTTTTGATACGTTAAGGACCCAGCGATGAGTAGTAGCTGGGCAGACTATGCGATTGCCTGATGACACAATTGGGCAGCGTTGGCTGGTGTACAGCAGCGCGATGTTTCTACTGAATTTTCTTTGGGAGTCGTGGCATGCTGTGTATCTCTATGCCGCGCCGGTGGAAACCATGCGCTCGCAGCTGGCGTCTTATCGTGAGTTTGTTGCCCTGATTAGTTATGCCTCGCTGGTAGATGCTGGCTTGTTGTTGGCGTTGTTACTGTTAGGGGTAGGGTGGTGGCGGGATTGGCGATGGTATGAGCAGATGACGGTCGCCAAGTACGCCTTCTTTGTTGGCGCGGCCGTGGTGGCTGCAGCCTGGATCGAATACAAAGCGCTCTATCTTTTCGAGCAATGGGCTTACAGCGAGCTGATGCCAACGGTGCTGGGGCTGGGCTTGAGTCCGCTGATACAGCTGGCCGCAACTGGACTGGTCGGATTGTGGCTGGTTCGCCGCGTTGGTACTTAACGTTAAAGAACAGTGCTGCTTACCTCGTTTTCAGCGCAGGAGGCTTGATTTGGCCAAGAGTGTCATTCTCTCAAGGTCGGACCTAGCTATGGAGCAGCCTCGGTTACGGTGCTGGTAAAAGAATCAAGCGGTGAGGTTTTGAGGCTTGAAGTATGATAGGTATCTGGTTGACATATTATTGACAGTGCCTATACTTAAGCTATTGCTTAATCATTTAATTGTAAACAGCCTTTTATTATGTTGACCAGAGAGAGTGTTCAGGAGCTCAAATCAGAAATGGCTTTAGAGGAGTCTGCTCTGCCTCTGATCTTCAATGCTTTGAGCGATTCTGGTCGGTTTCACATTTTTAAGGTGTTGCTGACCAACGAAGGATTGTGTGTAACCGATATAGCTAAGGTGCTCAGCATCTCGGTGCCGGCGGCCTCGCAACAGCTAAAACTCTTGGAGCTGTCTGGGTTGATAGCACGGGAGCGGCATGGGCAGATGATATGTTATCGGGTTAAGCGGGATGACGCGGTGGTACGCTCCTTAGTGAGGCTAATTGGGCAGCCGGTTACCGAGTCATAATTCATTCTTAATACTATACAAGACTAATGAAGAACGTAACTATTTTTACAACACCAACCTGCGGCTACTGTCACGCGGCTAAGGATTTTTTTGCTGAGCATAAGGTGCCATATCAGGAGAAGGACGTGGCCCAAGACGAAGCGGCGAGAAACGAAATGCTAGAGAAAACCGGGCAGATGGGCGTTCCGGTGATTCAGGTTGGCGAGGATATTATTATTGGTTTTGATCAGGCTCGATTGCAGCAACTGCTTGAGTTAGCCTAGTGGAGAATCAGCTTTGTTCTTGGATTAACGGCAGATGCAACGAGCACAATGGTTTGGTCCAGTCGTTATCATCGCCCTGTTGGTCGGGCGCGACGATTTTTCTCGACCACGTGGCGGTGAGACAAAAACAACAACCGTTCAGGTGGTACGTGGCGACGACGAGATAATGACCGAGAAGGAAGTCATGGTTACTGATGGAGTTAAGCACACCGTGTCTCTTAATGAGATACGACAAGGGTGTCCGGGGCGTGATTGCATTCCGTCAATTGATAACCCCATCTTTGAGACAGTGCCTCAAGCTGCCTCTTGGTTGGGTGATGATGAAATTGGTTTGTCTTTGACGATTGGAAAGATCGATAAGTTTTATCCGTATCGAATCTTGGTGAGCCATGAGTTAGTCAATGATACTTTCGAGAGCGCGGTTAACGGGCAGGAAAAATCTCGAGTACTGGTGTCGTATTGTCCGCTTTGTTTTACCGGCATCGTCTTTGATCCGTTGGTTGGAGGAGAACGGGTTGAGTTTGGTGTATCGGGTAAGCTATGGAATTCAAATTTAATTATGTATGACCGTAAAACAGAAACGTTATGGTCGCAGATTACCGGGGAAGCAATTGTGGGCGAGTTAGCCGGATCTGAACTTAGCGTCATACCATCTGACGTTACGAAATTTGGGCTCTGGCGGGCTCAGCATCAAGCTGGTCAAGTGTTGTCTAGGAAAACGGGCCGATTAAGTTCTAGTTATGATCGGATTCCATACGGTGGTGACCTGACGAACATTCCGCCCATTTTTCCCGTATCAAATACAGATGCTAGGCTGGGGGACAATGACTATATTCTGGGGATAGTTATAGACGGCAAGGCCAAAGCCTATTTGTTTGAGGCGGTGAAAAAAGCTGGGCAGGTGGAGGATACGGTGGCAGGTCAAAAATTATTGGTTGAATACCTGGCCGAGAATGAGGCGGTGCGAATCAGTGCTATTAACGCTGATGGTTCAAAAGAGCGACTGGGAGCTTTGCCATCTTTTTGGTTTTCGTGGGTGGCGGTACATCCCAAGACTGATTTATATAAATAAGTCGGCATGAAGCATAAGCTCTTGATTATTGGCTCACTGGTTTTGGTAAGTATGCTGGGGGTGCTTTGGTTCACAGGTCGCTCTCGGACTTCGTCGACCGGGGGCCAGATACAACATTCGGGTAATTTTGTGAGCCAGACTGAACCAATTGAGCCGGGTAATGCTGGCCAAGATAGTGAGGTTCTTGGAGTCGGGCAGCAACGGGAGCTGGCGCCTGATTTTACTCTGGAGAGCTTGGACGGTACTACGATAACGTTGGCCCAATATCGGGGCGAAAAACCAGTGGTGCTCGACTTTTGGGCATCGTGGTGCCCCAATTGCCAGCGTGATATGCCGCAGCTAAACCGCCTGTATCAAGAATATCAGGGTCAATTTGAGGTTATCGGCATCAATTTACAAGAGTCGAGAGACAAAGTAGAGAAATACGTTCAGCAAAAGAATATTTCCTTTCCCGTTGTCTTGGATCCCGATAGGCAGGCGACATATGCTTACGGTGTGCAATATACGAATCTCCACGTGCTTATCGACAAAGCTGGGGTAGTAGTCAAAGTAGTACCAGGCGATATCAGCGAATCTGATATAGTTAGCCTACTTCAATCATAACCTTTAATTAGTATGAGTCGTACGGTAGTCATTGGTGGTGTTATTGTTCTGGCGGTGGTTGTGGCTGGGGCGTTTTGGTTGAGCAGCGATCAGCCGCGTGCCGATCAAAAAACCGAAGCGTTATCGCCTGGCAGTAGTGAGGCCGGTGGGGCCAATAAGCAAACCCTGCCCGAATTTTCATTACCAGACTTTGATGGGGCACAAGTAACCTTGGCTGACCTCGCTGGTAAGCCGCTGGTGGTCAATGTCTGGGCCTCGTGGTGTCCGTTTTGTGTCGATGAATTGCCTGACTTTGTGGCCGCCCAACAGCAGTATGGTGACCAGGTTATTTTTGTAGCAATTGATCGAGCTGAGTCGAGTAGGGTTGCCCAGGAGTATGTGCGGGAGCTGGGGCTCGGGGATGAGCTACTTTGGTTGCTCGATCTTGACGATTCCTTCTATATCGCAATTGGTGGATTTAGTATGCCGGAAACAGTGTTCGTCACAGCTGATGGGCAGATCAATTTCCATAAGCGAGGACCAATGAAACTCGACGAAATTATCCGGCGAACCGATGAGATTTTATAACGGGTCAGCACAATGATAGGTGCTTTGCTCATACCATCGTTTATAGCCGGGGTGCTGACTTTTTTAGCCCCGTGTACCTTACCGCTGGTGCCGGGATATTTAGGCTTCATTTCAGGGGTGTCACTGGATGATTTGGGTAAAGGGAAGCAATCGGGACGAGTGAGACGAAAAATATTTCTTAACGGGTTGTTTTACGTGATCGGCTTTAGCGTCGTCTTTGTTATTTTAGGGACCCTGATTAGCTTTTTAGGGGGAGCACTGTTTGCCCAGTCCCGTTCAGTCCTGGCTCGATTGGGAGGAGCGTTTGTGATTATGTTTGGCGTCTTTATGGTGTCGTCCTCGTTGGTATTTTACGAGGCCCGCTGGCCCTGGTTAAAGAGATTACGGTTGCCTGGTATCGCTTGGCTGAGTAGGGAGCACAGAATTCACACTGGCGCGTGGTTGAAGCCGGGGAATCCAGCCAGCTCAGTATTATTCGGAGCAACCTTTGCGCTGGGCTGGACGCCTTGTGTGGGGCCAGTACTGGGCGCTATCTTAACCCTGGCTGCGGCGGGTGCCTCCGTGGGACAAGGAGCGCTGTTACTGACAGTATTCTCGCTAGGATTAGCGGTTCCCTTTTTGGTCTTAGCTGGAGGAATTGGTTATTTCGCTCAGCGTTTAGATCGATTTAATCGTATTTTGCCAGCCATTTCGATCGTCGGCGGTTTCTTCATCGTGATGCTGGGAATATTCGTGTTGACCAATAGCTTAGGTGTTTGGATCGGCTGGTTCTTCCAAGTCTTTTCATTCATTAATTACGACGCTCTGCTCGATTATCTCTAGCTTTGTGAAGCCAATCAGCCATCGTGAGTTGTTTGCCGTGACTGGGATTCCGGTACTGTTTGCTTCATTGTGTTGCCTGGTTCCGGTCATCTTGGTGCTCTTTGGTCTGTCGACCGTGGCTTTTGCAGCCTCATTGTCTGATGTTTTATACGGCCAGCATAAATGGTTGTTTCGGGGTGTTGGTCTGTTACTGCTAGCCCTATCGGCATATTTCTATTTGAGGCGCGCCAGGGGAATTTGCACGCTGGATGAGATTAAGAAGCGCCGTCATGAAGTAATGAATGTCTTGGCCCTGATCCTGATTACTGGGGTGGTGGGGTATATTCTTTGGCTGTATGTGGTTGTTGAAATCATCGGAATTTTTCTGGGAATCTGGGGCTAGTCGAGATTGCTGCGGCGGTGCTTTCTGCCGCAGCGAGGCTCGCCGCCAGGGGCGGTGTCCTTATCCGTAGGGTTTCGTGTACTCAGCTGCGGCTCAAGCTTGGCGAAAGGCGACAGTCCTACTACTATAAAGGCTATGTTGGACTCGTTATTTATAGGGCCCGCTTGGCAGCAAATCTGGTGGGGCAATACTGTGCAGGATTATACGGTGGCCTTGGTGGTGCTGGTTGTCTTCTGGTCGGCTTTTTGGTTATTACAGAAGTTAGTGTTGTCACGCCTGAGGCGAGTGGCAGAGCGCACCGCCACGGATATTGATGACACGGTCTTGAAAATTGTTGATGAGATTAAACCATCGTTTTATCTGGTGTTAGCTGTCTGGGGCAGTGTGCGGACATTGGCCCTGAGCGACGGAGTGGCCCGAGTGGTGAATACCTTGTTGATGTTGGTCCTGGCCTATCAAGTAGTGATGTCGCTGCAAATTCTTATCGACTATTTGGTTAAACGTTGGCTGGCTAAGGGTAAGGAGGAAGAGATGAGTAAGGAGCAGGAGCGCCAAACTGAGTCGGCGCTGGGCATTATCAACCTGCTGGCCAAGTTTGTCTTGTGGTCGGTCGGTTTGTTATTTGTCCTGTCTAACCTGGGGGTGAATGTAACG
Organism: Patescibacteria group bacterium; assembly: GCA_022574795.1. GTDB lineage: Bacteria > Patescibacteriota > Andersenbacteria > UBA10190 > UBA10190 > JACZRJ01. The sequence goes on from JACZRJ010000011.1 coordinate 6,144, forward strand.
TCGTTGGTAGCCAGTTTAGGTATTGGCGGAATTGCTATTGCCTTAGCCGCGCAAAACATTTTGGGCGATCTGTTTAGCTCGCTGGCAATTTACCTTGATAAGCCGTTCGCGATAGGTGATATGATAGCCGTTGGCGATGTTCGAGGGACAGTACAGCACATTGGGATTAAGACTACTCGGATCAAGACTCTGACCGGCGAAGAGGTGATCTTGCCGAATAAAGAGCTGACTAATTCCCAGGTGCAGAATTTCCGCAAGATGAGTGAGCGCCGGGTAATTTTTGAACTGGGGGTTGTCTATGATACGGAGGCCAGTGCTCTAACCCAGATACCACAAATGCTGAAAAATTTGATCGATAAGACTGACAACTGTCGGTTTGATCGGGCTCACTTTAAGACTTTTGGTGACTCGGCCCTGATATTTGAGGTAGTTTATTATGTGACGACTCGAGATTTTGCTATTCATGTAAAGGCTCAACAGGCCATAAACGTAGCAATTAAGGAATCGTTTGATGGTGCGGGTCTGGAATTTGCCTATCCGACTCAAACACAATACGTTCACACAGTATCTGACTAGGATCTGATCTAAGGTGTCAATAATAGTTGACAAAAATTATAATACGCTTAAGTTTACCGTATAGTCACACCTGCTTGGAGCAGGTGTAGTAGTACCTTTAAATCGTTTTTTTGATTGCTCTTACTTTTGAAGGGAGCGCAAGGATGACAGTCCAGACCAGAGATAGAGATAACGGAAAGTTACCTGAACCACACTTTGCCTGCTATGGATGCCGGGCGACGATCATGAAACCAGGTTATGCAGCTGACGATGGTTATTGGGATTGGGCGGGAGGTCTAGTTACGACAGAGGCTAATCCGCTCGTCATCGAAGTCCCCCGTAGTGATCTTTATCCTGAAAGGAAGGCTTGTATCTGTGTTGGCTGTATTGAACAGCCTCGTTGTAAGAGTCTGCCAGTCACTCGTCTACACGAGATCACAAACAGACCTTTCAAAGAGGCACTGATGGCTCGGTATAATGACCTGATGACTGAGCCGCAGCGAAACCCTACGGATAGGACTTGGCCCGGGCCTGAGGTGAAGCAGGCTGAGGTTTCTCACCAACAAGATGACCCCGTTTTGGTGACAGTGTAATTACAGGGAAGAGAGCAGAGGCCCTTTTCTTAGTTTCATATGTACACTAGTGGGAGCTGACAAATGGCTAGTAGTCGATCAAGAGAGGCCTGCAGAACAGCAAGAAGCAAGCAAGGGGGCAAACGCACCAGGCGTCGCAACGGTAGAGCTTTGCTGGGCATGGTGGCAAGTGGAGCCAGGTCATTTGACCCGGAAGAATATTTCCTGGCTGTAGACTTCGAAGTTCGAAGGGACAACACCTTAAAAAAACGACGACCAATGCGCTGTTTCACTGCTAATAGATAGCTGCCGGAGCACACAGTATCATCACAGGTGGACACAAGGACGTGTCCACTTTTTTTATCCCACTTCGCAGAAAACCACCCCGTCGCCGGGGTGGATAAATGCGAATGGGATAACCCCGCGAAGCTCTAGTAAGGAGCGAAGTGGGGTAATTAGGTTTTCTGCTACGACGGGATTCCGCCATCCCGCCGTGGGCGGGATGCCCTGCTTCGGCAGGGATTACCCTGCAATATGCGGGGCGGAGCTCCATTTGGCGTACACTTATAAAAGATATGCTTACTCTGTTTTCTAGCCGGACAGTAGTCTTCCAGGTTCAAGATTGGTCAGTAACGTGGTACGGGTTGTTATTCCTGTCTGGGTTTGTACTGGCGTATTGGTGGTTGCCGCGTTTGCAGCATAAAAGGGGATTAAAACTTAGTCGGCAGCAGTGGTTTGAGATCGTGGTCTGGAGCGCAGTTGGTGCCATTATTGGCGGTCGGTTAGGCTACGCTTTATGGTATGAGCCGGCTTTTTATTTTACTCATTCCTGGCAGTTGGTGTTGCTCAGAGGTGGCGGGATGGCTTCTCACGGTGGTTTCATTGGAGCTGGCCTAGCTCTGTGGTTGCTCAGCCGGCGATATCAAGTGCCTGCGCTCAAACTATTTGATGTTGTGGTTGTGGCGGCGGCGGTCGGGTTAGCTCTTGGTCGACTTGGTAATGTCATCAATCAGGAACTATTTCCAACTATTGCAGCCCAGGTTATTGGGGTGTCGTCGAACTTGATAGTCGCTGGCGTGTCTTACTATCATCTGTCGTTTGTTCGCCGAGCTCGCCCGGGACAGACCACAGCCCTAGGGCTGATACTATATGGCTGGTTGCGTTTGGGAGTTGAATTAGTCAGAGATCAACCTTGGTCCTACACCTTGGGGTTAACCCGGGGACAGTTGTTGACGGTGCCACTGCTGTTGTTTGGTTGCTGGCTCTGGTTATACCTGCGGCGTCGGGTGAAACCGCTTGATTTGTGGGCCAGACTTGCTGAAGCTTAAGATTGATGGAGCAAGTACGGGTGCGCGCTCGTGGTGAGGCGACGTTCAAACGGCATTATGAGCAGCTCAATGCGCAGCAGCGAGCTGCGGTCGATGTCTTGGAAGGCCCAGTGATGGTGCTGGCCGGTCCTGGTACTGACAAAACTCATTTGTTGGCGGTACGCGTGGCTAACATCTTGAGGAGCAC
>JACZRJ010000159.1 GCA_022574795.1 Patescibacteria group bacterium
TGTGAATTCGCCTAGCCTGACCCCCTTGCCATCACCAAAAAGTGCGAAGTCAGCCTGCACCTCAAGCGTTGCCTGGTACTTGTCATTTCGAGTGCTGAAAATGTGTATTGGGCAATGCTTTCTTGATTTCCCTGGGCCCCTGGGCAGTGATCTTTGTGTCCGTCAAATCCAACTTCTTTAAAGATGTGAAAGTACCGAGTTCTTTGAGTCCTTGATCGGTAATCTGCGTGCCCCTCACATTCAATACGGCTAAAGAGGTCAAAGATCTGAGCTCCTTGAGTCCGTGATCTGTGATTTTGGTGCGCCTCAAATCCAAGTGCTGCAATGAAGTACAAAGGAGACAACCAATCTATTTTTAAAAACTCGGCTGACAACAAATTGGAATTAATAAATACAATTCATGTGACTTGTGGAAATTTAGACTTTGATAAAGATGATTTCACAAGTGGAATTATGCACGAGGCAGAATCAATAAAAGATGGAAAAAAAGCTGGAATAAAAATGGTGATGATAACGGGTGATAACAAAGAGACGGCAAAGAAGAAGGCATTACGTGCCCTGAGCGAACAGTTCAAGGTCTCGATCAAATCTACCTTTGTATTGATACAGAAGGAGGGCCGTGAAGGAAGTACCAGCATTTCTTTTGAAGAGGTGACAAGCTCCATAATCGCGACCAGCGATGCGGTTCGGCTCAACGATCGAGTGGCTCCCGTTGTCAATCGACGAGATGTCGATGTAGGTAAAGTCCCTCGATTGCTCTCCATCGCCGAATATGGTCGGTGATTCGCCCCGCAGCAGGGCGGTGATGAACTTTGGAATGACGGCCGAGTACTGAGAGGTTGGATCTTGCCCGGGCCCAAAGACGTTGAAATACCGCAGGGCCACCGTCGTCAGCCCATACACGCTGGCAAAAGCACGGCAGTAGTTCTCTCCGGCCAGCTTTGATACGGCATAGGGCGACATTGGCCTGGTGGCCAAATCCTCCTGCTGTCTCGCACTACCAGTATCCCCATACACTGACGAGGATGAGGCATAGACCACCCGACTGACCCCAGCGTCTCTCGCCTCCTTAAGCACTATCAGCGTACCCGTAGCGTTAACCTCATGAACTAGCAGCGGCTCTTCAATCGAGCGCGGCACGGCCCGTAAGGCAGCTTGATGCCAAACAACGTCAATACCTTGACAGGCTTTCTGAACCGCTGCGCCATCGCGGATGTCGCCATTAATGAAGGTAATGTCGCGAGCCACCTCATCCAAATTATGCTTATCTCCGGTGGCTAAATTGTCTAAGACCGTCACCTGCGCCCCGTCTTTCACCAGTCGCCGCACCAAGTTTGAGCCGATAAATCCCGCTCCGCCAGTCACCAGGTACTTCATACTGCTTGAGGCTGGAGCGAAGGTGCCAGCTGCGCAGCCACCCGCTTAATAATATCGTCGAGGCCAATTGAAGGCTCCCAGTTCAACGTCGCTTTAATTTTACTAATATCCGGCACACGGCGAGCAATATCGTCAAAGCCAACAGCATAGGCCTGATCATATGGCACCGGCAGCTTCTGACTGGAACTATCCAGCTGACTAATTACCCGATCAGCCAAAGCCTCAATTGTTATCTCCTTAGCGCTGCCGATGTTGTAGACCTGACCCACCGTTTCTTCTAAAGCCATTACCCCCAACAGTGCCCGCACCACATCATCAACGTGACAAAAGGTACGCGACTGCTGACCATTTCCGTACACCGTCAACGGCTCACCAGCCAGCGCCTGTCGAACAAATGTTGGTAAGACCATGCCATAGGCATCAGTCTGGCGCTCACCAACCGTGTTAAACAATCGGGCCACGGTTACCGGCAAACCGCGCTCATGCCAATAGGCAAAGCCTAAATATTCATCGAGCGCCTTGGCGCAAGCATACGACCAACGGGTCTTAAGTGTTTGGCCCATACGCAAATCATCGTCCTCAGCAAAAGGTCGCCGCTTCGTACTTCGGCCATAGACCTCGGAAGTAGACGTTAACAACACCCGGCAGGTGTACTCAGCTGCTTGCTTCAAGACGACCTCAGTTCCGCGCACATTGTTCTCAATCGAAGCAACCAAATTATTGATAATGTTCTTAACGCCAACTGCCGCCGCCAGGTGATACACCACTTCAACTTCCTTCATCAAAGCACGTACCAGCTCAGTATCAAGGGTGGAGCCTTCGTGCCAGTGCAGCTGGCC
>JACZRJ010000012.1 GCA_022574795.1 Patescibacteria group bacterium
CATCAACGCACAAGACTTGACCATTACTGAGAAGACTCAGGATACAGAACCGAGTTGGGTTGGAGAAAGAAACAATGCCTTCACCAGCAGATGCCGTATCGGCCCGCAAAGTATTTACCCGAGCTCGTATACTGGCCGTAGTGCACATCGCGTCTGTGGTTGGTCCATTAAGGCAGGCACCCACCTGACCATTGCCAGCACCATTATCGTATGATCCTTCATTGTTCTCATAGATGATCTCCGCCATGATTTGCAGCTGACTAACGTTGGAAATAATCCGAGCATCGTTGGCTTTTTCTCGGATACTGCCCAGAGTCATCAGCACGAGAGCTGCGAGGATACCAATGATGGCGATTACTACCAGCAATTCTATCAGGGAGAAGCCTCGCCTGAGCTTTTTCCACCGCTTAATAAGAAATGCTCGAAAATTCTGAACTTTGGACTTCATCACAAATTTCTAATGACCTTTAATTTATTATACAGCACATTGTTACTATCGTATTCACGTTTGACAGCATCCCCTACTCATTAGGAAATGATCGGTACTAGTTCCCACCAGCTGAGGGTGTGGCCGCAATGTAGGCAGGCTGATCGACCTAGCGGTGTGCGGTGTTGCAAGTACCGCAGCGTGACGACGTTGAGAAAGCTACCCACACTGGCGCCGGAGATGAAGAGCACGATCGTGATGAGCAGATGAACCATGCTGCAGATATTAGCACGGTACGCCGCGATCTAACCAAAACGCCCCGTAGTTCGAGCGGGGCGTTCACCGGCACAGGGCTCAGCTTATTGGCTACGGAGGAGTACACTTTTCATTCCCTGATGCACAGAGGGTTACTCCCGAACTGGTAAATGCTCCGGTGTTATCCACGCACAGGAAGGTGCCATCACGGAGTTCGGCCTCAACACAGAAAAGGTTTGGGGTGGAGTGGGATGCGATTCCTGAACCACCAGGGAAGGCATCGGTAATATCGACACTCAAGACGCCTACGTTACCTTCAATATTACCCGTAGTACAGGTAACGTCATTCCTGGGGCTATTCTGCAAGCAGGGGCCCACCTGGCCAGCGTCAGCAGTATCATATGATCTTCCATTGTTGACGAAGATAATATCGGCAAAGGTTCGCAGCTGGCCAATGTCAGACTTAATGCGAGCGTCATTGGCTTTGTCTCGGGCGCTGCCCAGAGCTACCAGCACGAGAGCCGCGAGGATACCGATGATGGCGATTACCACCAATAGCTCGATCAAGCTAAATCCTCTTTGTCCTATTTTTCTCATGTATCCTCACCTCCTCTCGAGTTTAAGTGTTTGTTTTCCACATACTTTAGTAGGTTTGCAGACGCCGGCAACGATTAGCCGCCTGACCGGCATTAGTCCCACTCGGGAGCTAACAGCAGCTGCCGCTACACCATCATTGCATAGTGATGCGCTATTACTGAGCATACGACCTTAATGTCCTTGAAGTATACACGTAATTAGACCAGCTGAACAATTCGAAGACCTGAATTATGCGGACCTTTAGACGGCCGCTGGAACTTGCTCTGAAATCGACAAATATGGTTGAACGTGCTCAGCCGAGACGCTGCCCGCTTGGACTAAGGCCTTAAGGCTGGCGTCGAGGGTCTGCATACCCTCGTCGGCATTGGTTTGAATGACTCCTGGAATTTGATGCGTATTGCCCTCGCGAATAATATTGCGGATAGCGGGATTCGCAATCATTATTTCGGCCGCGGGGAGACGCCCGCCGCCTTGTTTGGGAACCAGGCGAAGTGAAATTACGCCGGAGAGTGCTGCGGAGAGCTGAGAGCGAATCTGTTGCTGTTGGGCAGCGGGAAATAAGTCGATTAGTCGTTCAACGGTTTGAGCAGCATCGTTGGTATGAAGCGTGGCGAAGACCAGATGTCCTGTTTCGGCAACAGTAATGGCAGTTTGCATGCTGTCGAGGTCCCGAAGCTCGCCGATCATGATCACGTTTGGATCTTGGCGCAGAGTAGCCCTAATAGCTTGAGCGAACGAGCCAGCATCCCGGCCAATCTCTCGCTGATCAATGGCAGACTGGCTGTCGGTAAACAAGTATTCAATAGGATCTTCAATAGTAATAATGTGTTCTGGCCGGTGTTGATTAATGTGGTCAATCAGGGCTGCCATAGTAGTTGACTTACCGTGACCGGCCGGACCTACGATAAGCACGAAGCCCTGCTTGAGCTCAGCAAAGCGGGCAAGGCTGGGCGGCAACGACAGCTCCTCCAGGCTACGAATTTTCCGGGGAACAAGACGTAAGGCGGCGGCGGTACCTCGTATGGTTTTGAAGATGTGGACGCGAAACCGTGTACGGTCTGGTAGTTCATACGATAAATCGACTTGTTTATGCTCAGCCAGACGGGCGTTGGCTGCGGCATTTTTGACTAGTAGTTCACCAATTAGGCTGTCAGTCTCTGGCTTTTCGAGCTGCTGTTGGCCGATTGGCTTTAGTTGTCCATCAATACGGAATAGCGGATAGCGGCCGGCAGAAATATGGATATCTGAAGCCCCGGCCGCCTTCGCTTCCTGTAATAAGTCGTTAATATTTCTCATCGCGTACCTCCTATAGAACAAAAACTGCTAGTCGGTGTAGTGGGGGCTAGGCTGTTTTTTTCTTGTCCTTGTCCAAAAGATTGGTTATTTTTTCGACGACCTCGGTTGGGGTGTAATGCGCCTTGATGATGTAGTCGTCAGCGCCTAGTTTTACTCCCCGCTCGACGTCTGGCTTTTGGCCTAGGTTAGTCAACAAAATTATTGGTAGTCCTTTGGTGCGTTCGTCTTGTCGTAAGCCTTCAAGTATTTCAAAGCCGTCTTTTTTGGGTAAGACAATGTCGAGCAAGACGAGATCCGGTAGTGGATCTTTTTGTAGTCTCTGCCAGGCAGCTTCACCATCCTCGACAACCTCCACTTGCCAGCCTAGATTAGTCAGTTTGGTCTGATACATTCCTGAAATGAATGAATCGTCCTCCACTAGTAGTATGTTTATTTCTTCAGGTTTCATGATTATTAGCTACTTAACGGGTTGAGTTGCCAGTTGTGCGCAGCACATCAGCCAGCAGTACTTTACCAGCGAGGCTTTTAAGTAGGCCATCCTGATACATTGATAAGTTGCCTTCGGCTCGCATCACATCCGCTATTGTATCATATTCGGGACCCTCAACGATAGCATCTTTAACTCGCTGAGTGACTGGTACGATTTCAAATATAGCGGCCCGGCCGATTAGTCCTGATTCGTGACAATAGGTGCACCCGGCTGCTTGCCAGACTATTTTGGGATTCTCTTGGTTGGGTAATTTCCGGTATTCATCGGGTACTCCCCGCAAGCTGGCTGATATTTGCTTGCGCGAGCTACTCGATAGTTCAACCTCGGTGCGACAAGCCTCGCAGAGCTTAGCGACTAAGCGCTGGGCAATGAGAAGACGCAAGGTGGCAGCAAGTACATAGGGATCAAGGCCAAATTTGAGCAGGCGAACCACCGCGCTAGCAGCATCCGGCGTATGCATGGCCGAGAGCATTAGGTGACCCGCTAGCGCAGCGTGCACAATCAAGCCAGCCACTTCTCCATCATCAATTTCTCCCACCATGATGACGTCTGGATCCTGGTGCAGAAGACTGCGGAGACCGGTCGCATAGGTCAAACCTATCGGTTGATTTATTTGTGTTTGAGAGATGCCTGACACTTCATATTCGATTGGATCCTCAAGGGTGATGATATTGAGCTCGGACTTATTTAGGGTGTTCAGAGCAGCAAAGAGCGTGGTTGATTTTCCCGCCTCGGGTGGACCGGCGACGATTATTAGCCCATGCGGTGCTTTCAGCTGCTGTTCGATTTGTTCCTGCTGCTGGTCTAGCATCCCCAAATTTTGGAGGGTAATGGTTCCGCCTGATTTATCAAGAATTCTCACGGTTACCTTGTCTCCAAAAATTGTTGGCATGATGGCAATTCGAAAATCTAGTGAGCGGCCATCGACGGTAGAACTGAAACGTCCTTCTAGTGGTTTGCCAGTCTCTTCGATCGGTAAGTGAGCCAGAATCTTGAGGCGCGACAGCACCGAGTTATGGATGTTTTTGGGCAACATTAATGAGGTGTGTAGTTTACCATCGATGCGATAGCGGATACGTAGGTCAGTTTCGGTGGGCTCAATATGTATATCTGAGGCGTGCCCCTCGATAGCGTGTCGGATGATGACAGCCACAATCTTTGAGACGGGCGCCCCAGCAGCATACTGCTGGACAGCTTGATCGTCTTCTTGGCCAATGTCAGCAGCAGCTAATTCGCCGCCGAAGTCGAGCAAGCTGCTGACCAGGTCCGCCTTGACCTCGTTTTTCTTAAAGAGCAGCTGATTAATCGCGGCTGCCTCGCCAACTTTAAGCTGGGTGGTCAGGCCCCGCTTTTGGGCAATGAAGCGCACGGCCTCGATGGCCTGCGTGTCGTAGGGGTTAGCCAGGGCTACAACCAAGGCACCATCTTGAACATCGACTGGTACAAAGCCATAGGTCTTGACTGCTTGCGGCGAAATAGATTGCATGGCCTCGGGATTTATTTCAACGTTGTCCAGCTTGAGGTACGGCAGACCACTGGCTTCGGCGAGCGCTTGGGCCAGGGCCGAGCCAGAGATTGATTCATCGTCGAGCAAGACGGCCGCCAGCGATCGCTTCTCTTGGTTAGCGCGTTGTTGGGCAGCCGCCAGTCGCTGCTCACTAAGCACCTGTTGACGCACCAATATCTCCTCCAATTTTTTTTCTGGTTTACTCACAGATACTTATTACTCCGGCGAAGGCCTGGTTATTACTCGTGGCGCCAGCACGATCGGCTGGCCTGAGATATGTCTAATCACGAAGGTAAGGTTATGTAGGTGTTAGTATATGGCTGGTAATCCTCGTCTCGCAAGGCCGATGGCAGTGGCGTAGGTGGTGTTCAGTTGAGCTGTCTTAGCTTCTAATTGGTTAGGATACCGCAGCCCGGCGAGAGAATTACCTAAACTGGTTCGCCGCTTGAGCGGCTTCACCCAGACGGGACTGCTATGCAGGGCCAGAGCGCCACTGCCAGTTAATACTATCTTGGCAATACTGCTACTGGTGTACTTGGCGGCATTAGCCAGCAGGTCAGTGGTGGCCTCGGCTACTGCTTTAGTGAAGGCCTGATCACTGTTATTAGAGCGGCTGATATTTACCTGGATCTGAGGTGTCCCCTGGTCAATGAGGCTGATGGTGGCGTTTTGCTCTTGGATATTTACTAAGCACATTGTGTCGGTCGGACTAACCAGGGCGCGCACCAGGGCAAAGGTATCTATTTCTAGTGTTAGCAACTCCAGGTCGAGTAGCTGGGCAACGTGCTGATAGCGACTGATGAGGTAGCGTGGGATCGCAGCGACATAGACATCCATAGTATTGCCTTGCTCAGCGGTCAGGGGCTGGCGTTGCTTGGTCGCCAGGCGGACGCCGACCTTACCCTTGGCGCTGGTTTTGTTAGGGCGCAGATCAGGTGAGGTGGCGTCACTACTCCAGCCCAGCGTAACTTCGTCCAGGGGTACCGGTACAACTTCGCGAGCATTAAAGCGTATGACTTCGGATAAATTTGCTTGGGAAGCTTTTGGCACGGTTAGGATGGTGCCAAAGACAACGCTGCTTGGTAAACCCAGAACGGCTCGATCAGTGGCCACTTCAGCTTGATCAAACATGCGCTTAATAATTGCAGCGGTTTGCTTCACGGCAGTGTCGCCAGCTGAGTCTGAGGCAGCTGTTAGTAAGGGATTGGTATAGGAGACCTGCGCATAGGTGGCCAGCTCCACACCACGATCGCGCGACAATAGTTCCACCAGTAAGATGGCATGGGGGCTCAGATCTAAGCCCAGGCTGGCCCGCGGTGATTCGAGTAGTGTCATAGTTTACAACCAGGGTTTTAAAGAAGGAATCAAACGTCAGTTGCCAGGCAACCCACTCGGCTTGTCAACTGCACTGGTTAAGCTTAACATATGGGTACTATGAGTTTTAGTTTGATCCTCGTTCTGGTACTGCTAGCGCTGGTTGGCTGGGCCTTTATGGCCTATAACTCGTTGGTGAAGCGGCGCAACCAGGTTAAGGAAGGCTGGAGCGATATTGAGGTACAGCTGAAGCGTCGGCACAACTTGATCCCGAATCTCGTTGCCTCGGTCAAAGGCTACGCGGCTCACGAGCGGGAAACGCTTGATTCGGTAACGCAGGCTCGTTCGCAGGCCATCGAGGCCAAGACGCCCCAAGCACAGGCTAAGGCTGAAAACATGCTGACCTCAACACTCAAAACTCTGTTTGCTTTGTCAGAGAATTATCCAGACTTAAAGGCCAACGCTAATTTCCTCGAGCTGCAACGAGAGCTGTCGGATACTGAGAACAAAGTTCAGGCCGCGCGTCGTTTTTACAACGGGGTGGTCAGAGATTACAACACGGCGCTTCAGTCAGTGCCGACCAATGTTATTGCCAATCTGTTTAAATTCAAGGCGGAGGAATTTTTTGAGCTTGAGGACAAAGCGGAGCGCAGCGTGCCCAAAGTAGACTTTGGGGAGAAATAATTGGTAATTAGCAATTTGCCACATGTGCCTGGTGCAAGCTGCTGCTGGCATTGTTTGTTCCGGATTACTTAATATCAGGTACTCCCTAACTATCGCTCAACGTTATGCCTACTCTCTATGAACAGATTCAATCGAATAAGCGCCGATCAGCTATCCTGATTGGTTTAGTATTGGGCTTAGTTATTGGAGTTGTGGGCCTCTACTCCTATGCCGTGCGTGGTGATTTCTTTTTGCCTATTGTAGCGGCTATCATCGCTATCCCCTCCTCACTCATTGGTTATTATTCGGGCGATAAAATTGCTCTGGCTAGCAATCGCGCTAAAGAAGTTCCTCGAGATGAGATGCTCGAGTTACATCGTATCGTTGAGAATTTAGCGATAACGGCCGGGGTACCTAAACCAGCAGTGTATTACATTAACTCGGGAGCCCTGAATGCTTTTGCCACTGGCCGAGATCCTGAACATGCTTCGATTGCCGTGACGAGCGGATTGCTGGAGAAGCTTGATCGCTCTGAGCTGGAAGGAGTCCTGGCTCACGAATTGTCCCATGTTAAAAACTATGATATTCGCTTCGCTACGCTGATCGCTATTTTTGTCGGCTTCTTAGTGATCTTATCGGACATCTTTATGCGGGCAACGCTGTGGGGTGGCCTGCGTGGCCGGAATAACCGAGGCAACTCAGGGGCCGGAGCGGTACTGGCAATAGTTGGCCTGGTCTTACTGATCGTCTCGCCGATTATTGCTAAGCTGATCCAGCTAGCCATTTCTCGCCAACGAGAATTCTTGGCTGATTCTGCCGGGGCTCTGCTAACACGATACCCCGAGGGCTTGGCTTCGGCTCTAGAAAAAATATCTCAAGGTCCTCCCTTAGCCTCGGCTGGTAACGCCACAGCGCATTTGTTTATCGCTAACCCATTCAAGAAAAAAAGTTTTTCTCACTTGTTTGCGACGCACCCCCCGGTTGAGGAGCGCGTTAAAAGACTTCGGAGTATTGCCTAGCTTCTTTGGCTAGGCGGAGTGCAGGGCTGCTCCGAGCGTCGTGTCCACGCACTCGGGCGAGAAACCGCGGGAATATAAATGGCGAGCCAGGCGGGTACGATCATGTTGATATTTCTGGTGCGTCTTCTGCCACTGGCGCGCGGCTTGATGAGCCAACTTAAGTTCAGCTGCATCATCAAGAGCCTCAAAGATGGCTGGTTCAATCTGCTCGACGGCAATACCTTTTTGCTGCAGTTGGTTGATCAGCCAGCGGGGACCAACGGCCTTAAAGCGCAGCGTGTTGGTAACATACAGCTGAGCAAACTTGGCATCATCAAGCAATTTACGTTGATACAACCAGGTGATGGCCTCATCAACTTGGTCCGCACTAAATCCTTTCTTGGCCAACTTGATTCTGACTTCGCGCTCTGAATGATCGCGCCGGGAGAGAATTTCCTGGGCCTGGTAAATTGGATCTTGACGTTTGCTCAACATACTGGAATGGTGCTGGTTACTTGATACTGTATACTTGTTATTAAATCTATGGATAACCCAATCCAAGACAAGCTAACTTCCCGGCTCAAAAATGTGCTTTCGACGGCAGCCAAAGTTAGTCAGGAACTCAAGCATCCGCGCATCGGTACTGAACACATGCTATACGGCATGATGCAGGAGTCGGTTTCGCTAGCCTACAGTATCCTGAAAAAGTTTGGTCTGACGCCTGAGTTTATGCGCAACGAGCTTGAGTCACAGACTAAATCAACCGCCTGGAAGGAGGAGCTCTCACCACACGCCCGGTCAGCCTTTGAAAAATCAGCTCGGACAGCCTTTCAGTATCATCACCGCTACATTGGCACTGAGCACGTGCTGTTCGGCATCCTGACTATTAAAGACTGCGCCGGTTATAAGCTGCTGGAAAAATCACCGGTTGATATCAAAGCGCTGGCCCAACAAGTACAAATTGTTCTCAAGAGCACTTCCCACTTCCCTGATTTATCACACTTCTTGGGCGTACCGGTGGCAATGCCGCTGCAAGATAATGAACTCCAAAAGCGGGGGCGCCCTGGCCAAACAGCTCACGGTCAAGAGGAAGGCAAGGATAAAGCTAATCCGGCAATAGATTCCTTTAC
>JACZRJ010000013.1 GCA_022574795.1 Patescibacteria group bacterium
TGAACCAACCTGCCACTTCCGTGTCGCCTGAGTCAAAACTGACAGCATCCAGATAACCCAAACCACGACACTGCTTATCACCACATGAAGGACAATATTGACCAGGTGATAACTGCCCAATTCAAAGCCACTAAACCGGTAGTTAAGCGAGAAGGTGTAATAAGGCAGCGAGCGCACCCAGCTGACCGCCTCCCTCAGCGTCATCTCGGCATAGTTGTTTGGTATGCGCAACTCCAACAAATTGACATCATCGTAAACGAACGGCACCTGTACAGTGTTGCTGTAAATCATCACACCCAGCGCCACCACAATAACGAGTCCGCCAATAAATTGATACGCCGCCTGCATGGCTTGAACCATATCACTCTCCAGATGGCGGAGATACTATCCGCGATCATATTTTTCTTATCGGTCCAACGTAAAGATCCCGCCAGCCCCCGCCACTTCGGTACCAAAGACATCAGTTGCTACTTCACTGTCCCAAGCCTCAACTGCCCCAGCCATAGCCTGCGCCACAAAGGTACTTGACATCCCATTGCTATTTATCGGATCAAGCAAATAGTTTTCAGTCGTTTTCCAATTGGCCCCATTTGCCAGAAAGGCGTAGCAGGTCTCCTCGCCACCGCCACCACCCGGCTTGTCAGGCTTACCCTTCTGTCCACCCTTAGCCTTAAGTGGAACTTTCACCTACTCAAAAACACTGCCGTAAGGCTAGGCCAGGTTATCGCCGACTGTCGTCTAAAAACCCGCTCTCTATCTTCTCCTCTTCGGTAGCAGGCTCTCCCGACGACACTACCATCTCCTCCACCGTGCTCGGATCTACTCCGGGAGCAGGCACGCCAAGTTGCAGCGGCGCGCCTCCGTTCAAACCATCCGCTTCCCCGGCCCCAGGTAATTCCTCCACCCTGGGTTCAGCCTGGTCAATAGTATCAGAGCTCCGCTGCTTCAAACCAATACTAAGCAACACCAGTAGGCTGATAACCAGCAGCCCGCCAACAACTAGGTTCCTATTCATCACCCAATCATAGCCCAAAGAGCTCAGCATAGCTCAGTCTGGAACTATCAAAAACAGCCACGACCAACCAATTATTCCTTGGCTGCCTCTTTCACGGCATGGCCAACATGTTTCCAAGCAGGGCCATAATGACGAATCGCCTTATTTGGCTTACCCGCAAATATCTCCTGATCAGCTTTTACCATTTCCGCCTCGGCTTTTTGAATTTCCCGATCCACCTTCCCTTGTCGCCTCGGGTTAATCGCCGTTAAACCATCGTTGTCATCCCAATCGGATTTGGGCTAACAGTCGATCAACCTCAACCAGATCATCAATAGCAACACTAGCAGCACTGCGTGCTGCCGCACTAACCGTCAAACCATGACTGTTCTTCAAGAGACGTAGCAACTCCTTAACCGCATGATACTCACGAGAAAAAACCTTGTGCCCATGTCTAGACTCCAAATGCGAATCATCAAGCCACCGCACAGGCTCCAGGCTCTTAGTAATCTCTCGAATGGCTTTCTCGAACCGGGGGGACTCCCCAACGAACGCCGACAAAGTATCGATAACGGCTTGTTTAGCCTCACGTACATTCACGGCAGGTTCCGGCCCGGGCCCGGGCGGCTGAACAACAACCTGGGCTGACACCGCCAGCGCCAGTAACAAACCTATCCCTCCCGCAACTGCTGCTAAAGCAGTAAATCTATAATGAAGTTTCATACCCTCACCCCCTTTTTTAAGGCTGCCCATACTAACCAACGATCAGGCGGTACAGATAAGCCAACAGGTAACCAACCTCACTGTGCTCCCTACTTCTCCGGTGCCGTACCATGCTGGATAATCTCTAGATTGCAGCTCTTTGGTTTCTTTGCACCACACCTCGCACTTGTCTGCCCACCCCTTCTCCTGGTAAACAAAACCACATTCCAAACAACGCTACAGGGTAGCGTTGTTCTGCTTTATTTCTTCAACCATGAAGTAGCGTGATTACACCTTAAACCTGCCCCCCTACGCTAGCTCAACTATGTTTTAATCTTAATTGAATACGATAGTAATGTCCCCTCAACAATACCTTCTTAAAGTCTCCAGCACCTTCAAGCCTGGCTTACGATAGATACTTCCTTGGAATTCCCTTAAGCCCAAGCAACCGAGCTACTACGCTGAACCTAAATGTGAACTCGCGCCTGACGGCCAGCTTGTCGGTTCCGCTGCCCAGACCTAGCGCCGGACTGCCGATTTTGGCGAGGCGGACGAGCATAACTAAATTTCGTCCTCCGGCGGTTACCGTATGATACCTCTTCGGTACGATAGGTATCATATCCTCCACCCTGACGGGGTGGCGGTAGTTCCGGTAAAGAAGATATAGCAAAACGTTGCTTAACTGATTGCTCAATACCGCCGACTTCTTTTCGCTGCTCGGGAGTAGCAAAACTAATCGCCTTGCCTACTTTGCCAGCGCGACCGGTGCGGCCAACACGGTGAACATAATCATCAGGATTATCCGGTAGGTCATAATTAATAACCAATTCAATATCATTAACATCAATGCCTCGAGCAGCAATGTCTGTCGCTATTAATATTCGATGTTTACCTGATTTAAACCCCTCCAGAGAACGGCGCCGTTGCGACAAAGATAAATTTGAGTGTAGCTCGGCGGCTTGATGTCCCATCGAGCGGACCGCTCGACAGATTCTCCTGGCACCATATTTCGTCCGCGAGAACACTAACACCGTGCCGCTATAATCAGACAGCAATTTATCAAGCAATTGATTCTTCTGTTGTTTCTGTAATACGTAAAGCTCTTGGTCAACCTTCTCAGCCACGATACCAGACGTCGCCACCTGAACCCGCACGGGATTCTGCATATACTGATCAACCAGACGCAAAATTTCTGGTGGCATCGTAGCCGAAAACAACATCGTCTGTCGCTGTCGCGGAACATGGCTAATAATCCGCTTAATTTGCGGAGCGAAGCCCATATCCAGCATCCGATCTGCCTCATCCAAAACCAGTACTCCAATCAATGATAGCTGCAAGGTCCGCTGCTCTAAGTGATCATTGATCCGCCCCGGTGTGCCAATAATAATATGTGGTTTATTCGTCAGTTGCCCGATTTGCCTCTTCATCGGTGCGCCACCAATTAAGAGCGCCGTCTTGAGACCAAATGAGCGGCCAATTTTTTGAAGTTCCTCATCCACCTGTATGGCCAACTCTCGAGTTGGTAGAAGAATCAGTCCTTGCTTCTTGGTTCGAGAAATCCGTTGCAAAAGCGGCAAGGCAAAAGCCAATGTTTTTCCAGTACCAGTCTGGGCCACACCAATAACATCCTGACCGCTCATCGCAACCGGAATTGCTTGTGTTTGAATCGGTGTCGGGACCGTAAAGTTCAACTGGTCCAATACGGCCAGTAATTTAGGTGAAATGCCCAAATCAGCAAATTTCTTTTCCATACCTATTGTGTTGTGACTTATTAGCGATTGGTGACCCAGATCCGTTTCGTTAGGTCACATCGCTATGCCATACGGACTAAAGTCTAAACGTGGTCATTAAACCAGCCACGTAACCAATTGTTATGGTAGAATATACTAGTAATATTGTCAAGATAAACCCTAGTAAGGAAGTCTTTTAGCCTAGCTAGGTGCCTCTCCAAAGGGTTGCCATTACACCCGCCACCTTAGGCGAACCTCCCCGTCTCAGTGTATATACTAGACAATAATTAAAATATATTGTACTATAAACGGTTAGTTTACTTCTTTACTTACCCTAATCCTGATCTCAAAACATGTTAAACGCCCGTAATATTGAAAAAATGAGAGTGGGGAAATTATCGATTTCCACCTCTCTACTGGTTCGCGCCGCCGATGACAAAGGCCTTGATTACAGCTTCCTACCGGAGAAGGTTGTACTGATATCAAACGGAAAAAAATCACACTTTTTCAAAGGTACCAGCATACCTTGTAACAATGTCGTTGCCGCCAGCCTAGCCTGTAACAAATATTTTCTGCGCCGACTACTCACTGAGCAGAAAATCCCTACGCCACGCACCGTCGTACTCAGACACCCAGCCACCTGGCGCACCGTGCTGAGCGGTTCATTGAAATTTCCTCTCGTCGTCAAGCCAATCATCGGCTCACACGCCAATGGTGCCTCCATGAACATCAAGTCTCCCGGAGAATTACACCAAGCAGTGAAACGAGGCTTCGCCTATATGAAAAGGCATAATCGAGGCAATCGAGTGCTGATTGAGGAATTCTTCGAAGCCCAAGACTTACGCTTCCTAGTAGTTGGAACGAAAGTCGTTTCGGTCATAAAACGAGAGCCCGCCTACATCGTTGGTGACGGCCACAGCACAATTCGAGAACTCATTCATACCTTCAATCATAAATGGCAGTCCTCGATCAAGTACGATTTCCCCATGTGTCCGATCCGCCTCGATAGTGAAGTTTCTCGTTTTCTGGCGCAAGCCAACCTCAATTTGGACTCAGTAGCACCAGCCAAGAAAAAAGTTACGCTGCGCTGGAATGCAAATGTCAGCACTGGTGGACGACCGATCGACGTCACTGATCAAGTGCATCCACGAATCAAATCATTAGCAGTGAAAATAGCAACTATTTCTCAGCTTAAGGTTGGCGGTGTTGATATCTTGTGTAGAGATTACACCCTGCCAGATATATCTGCAGCTAACCTTTCGGTACTCGAAATAAATGACTCGCCCGGGCTCGATATTCATCACCTGCCGTATCGGGGACTGGGAAGAAAAGTCTCGGCAGACATTTTAGACTACATTTTTGGAGAAGATAAAAAACCAGACAAAAAGTCCCGCCGACTTGAAGCCCTGCTAGAAGATATCGATTTTATCCCCCAGCCAGTGGCTGCCAACATAGTGCTAACAGTCTCCCCTCCAAAAAATTCCTAGCAGCTATATCGAGCAGGCAGGGTAAGGCAAACTGTCAACGCCCCCGGTTAAAGCTCAGCTGGTAGTAACAGACGAATCGTTATTCTCTAATCCGCTTCTTGCGCTCATGTTTAGCGAGATATTTTTTTCTCAAGCGTAAGCTCTGCGGCGTTACTTCCAGCAACTCATCATCGCCCAGGTACTCAATCGCTTGTTCCAGGCTCATTTCTTTTGGGGTATGGAGCCCCACTGCTACTGCATCTGCCACCGCTCGCATATTGGTCAGCTTCTTCTCCTTACAAACATTAATATCAATATCTTCGATCCGGGAATTTTGACCCACAATCATGCCCTCATACACAGTAACGCCAGGCTTAATAAATAAGACACCGCGACCCTGTGCTGCCACCAAACCATACTGGGTGCTCACGCCAGCTTCATGCGCCACCAACGATCCACGCTGCTGCACTTTGATCTGCCCTAACTGCGGTAAATAGCCCTGAAAGAGAGAGCTGATAATACCTTGGCCGCGAGTCTCGCTAAGAAACTCAGAGCGGTAACCAATCAAGCCACGGGTAGTAACTAAAAAACTCATCTTTGCTATCCCATTTTCCACCCTCATATCTTTCATCTCGCCTTTTCGTTTACCCATTTGTTCAATCACCGTCCCCGAAAACTCTTCTGGGCATTCGATGTCCACGTCTTCAAACGGTTCCAGCTTTTTACCGCCTTCTTCCTTGTAAATTACCTGCGGCTTACCCACTTGAAATTCATACCCTTCACGCCTCATCTTCTCGATCAGAATGGCGATATGTAGCTCGCCTCTACCAAAAACAGTAAAGACAGCATCAGATGTGGCCGAAGGCTCAACTTTCAAAGCAACGTCTGATAATATCTCGCGCTTCAAGCGCTCCTTCAAGTGACGCGAAGTTGAAAATTTTCCTTCCTTCCCAGCCAACGGCGAGGTGTTTACCGCAAAACTCATTTTCACAGTTGGCTCATCAATAATAATAACCGGCAGTTGCACAGGATTTTCAGCAGCAGCAATCGTTTCTCCTATTTCAATTGGCTCCAGCCCTGCTACCGCCACAATATCACCAGCTAGGACTTTCTCTGTTTCGATCCGATCAAGACCATCAAAAGTCATCACCGACGTCACTTTTGCCTCGATAATAGTACCGTCAACTTTAATCCTCGCTACCTCCTGTCCCTTGATTAAACTGCCGCTCACCAGCGGACCAATGGCAATTTGTCCTTGATAGGAATCGTGAGCAACATTGACGACCAGCATTTGCATCGGCCCACTGCCAACTGTCGGCGCCGGTAGGTAGGCAATAATCGCCTCAAACACCGGTGTGATATTGTCCATTTTCTTTAAATCTGGCTCATCTCCTGCCTTGCCTTGAATGGCACAAGCATAGAGAACTGGGAAATCCGCCTGCTCGTCAGTTGCTCCCAAATCAATAAATAGTTCAAAGGTTTTATCTAACACCCACTGAACCCGCGCTTGCGGTACATCTATTTTGTTAATAACGACGATGACTTTGTGCCCTTTCTCCAGCGCCTTCTTGAGCACAAACTTCGTCTGCGGCATCGGGCCATCTTTGGCATCTACCAACAACAGCACCCCATCAACCATTGTCATTATCCGCTCAACCTCGCCCCCAAAATCAGCGTGCCCAGGAGTATCAACAATATTAATTTTGTGACCTCGGTAATAAATCGCCGCGTTTTTTGAAAAAATTGTAATACCTCGCTCACGCTCCTGTTCATTAGAATCCATGATCAGACCATCATCCTCACCTTTAATACGAAAAGACTCTGATTGACGCAACAAAGCGTCGACCAGGGTCGTTTTCCCGTGATCAACATGAGCGATAATGGCAACATTTCTAATAGTGGCTGACATAGAATTAAAGATGAATGAGGGTAAAACAGGGTAATTAAGCCTTTATCTCAATACGAAAATAGAACTATAAAACTTATAGAGTATTATGTCAAGGTTAGAGGCGAAAAACCAGCCCAACTATACAAAAACACCCTCAATACTAAGAGGGTGTTTTTTACTCGCGTGATTTAGGCGCGGGCTACTCCGGTAGCTGCTGGTCCCTTCTCACCTTCCGTAACTTCAAAAGTAACTGCATCGCCGACATTGAGCTCGTCGAAAGTTACACCCTGTAGTTCATTGGAATGAAAGAAAAGGTCCTTAGACTCACCCTCGCGGGAGATAAACCCAAACCCTCTTTCCGTGAGCGTTTTGATAGTTCCATCCATATGATTACCTTTCCGTTATTTTTACAATAGAAACTCGACGAGATTTCTGGCGCCAAAATGACCTCTTATGTATATATGATCATGAGCACTTGTCAAATCCTGGCGACTGAAAAAGCAGAGCATTCTTATCTTTCGGATCAGGCCAAGAAATTTTAAAAACAAGCTGGTACCGTATCACACTTCAACACGTTTCGCAGACCTTCTGTATCTGACGTGCGGTGTAGTAAATACCTATCAGCATGAGGGAAACAATAGTAATTACAAAGTAGAAACGGTATTCAAGTACCAAGAGAGCTCCGCCAAAGCCAATCCCGAATATACCCAGAAGCGGAGCCAGACATGAAACACAAAAAGCCGTCCCCGCGATACCGGCAAATAGTGTGCCGACACCCCCGCCAATTGCTGTGCCAATTCCCGTGTAATTTTTTTTCTGCCGAAAGGCATACACCTGCATTGAAATAAAAAGAGCGTACAGCAACGACAGAGTAGTGATAGTCGCATAATCTTGAAATCGTAAAATACCAAGTACTCCTTTTAGACCATAGAACAAATTAGCAATACCCCCTGACGAAAAAATGCTGGGCAAGACGATAAACAAAGCGAAGAAGACCAAAAAAACAACGCCAAATAACCCTCGGTACCGCCAACCTGCTAAGCTCTGTTGTACTCCAACCCAGACAGTTGCCAAAATTTCAGGCATGACCAACCAACGTTATTTCTTATGACCAATCGGACACGATTTGTCGGAGTACTCGCAGATGACACAACAATTATCGCTTCCTTCTGGAACCGAGATAAGCTCGCCACAACTTTCGCAAGCATGAAAAGCCAAGCATCCCGTCTGAGGAATTGCCACCTCTTGCTTATGCTGACAGTGCGGGCAGGTTAACGTTGCTGTGGCAGCCTTCATATGTCTGCCAAGCTAGCCCGTAACACTGTACCAAAGTCAGACTGTTTCAGACCATAGAACACCTGTTTATGCTCACGCCGCGATTCAACTAGTTCATGGTCCTTCAATCGTTTGAGCGAATGAGAAACAACCGAGACCGAGACGTTGAGTGCCTCGGCGATCTCACTGACCGAAAGTTCTTTGTGATTACACAACAGCCAACAAATCTTCATGCGAGTTGGGTCACCGACCAGGCCAAACCTCTCGGCGCAGGCCATAATTGCTTGCTCACTGGCCAGTTCTTTTCTTGCTTTTCTTGCTTTGCTTATTTGTCTGGTCATGTCACTTGAATGTCTGTTCAAATGATACAACAGCTTTTTGATTGTATCAACACGCCCTTCCACTATTTGGTTCGGTAGTCCGACGTTGCTTAAAATTTCAGTTGCTACACTGAGCCATAACTGAGTAAACGAAACCCTTTACCCTTTACCTGCAGCGAGCCGCAACTAAGCCGCAGCGCAAACCCCGCCTCAGCGGGGCGCAAACCCTAAGCTCAGGGTTAAAACTTTATTTGAGTAGTTTGAAGAGCAGTTAATGTTTTAAGGTGAATGGTAT
>JACZRJ010000160.1 GCA_022574795.1 Patescibacteria group bacterium
TGACACCACCATAACGTTCAACCATGCTCAACTGATCAAAGCCAGCCTAGCCAATAACCAGCAAGCCCAATTTTGGTTCGCCGATAATCTTATTCACGGTCAGTTTAGCCAGGAATATGACCGGCGCGTAACTGAGTTTTTTCAGCAGCATCTCTAGCAATCATAAACACAGTTTCTAACGCTAAACATTAGAACAGGATTTACAAGCCTTACACACCAATTATAACAGGACTTAATCTCTTCACACCACACTCAAAACAATAAAAGCGCCTAGCGCTTATCTCCATTCTACCAAACCTCGGAAGTCCGACTTCCAAACAACTTCCAAACAATCAAACACAAGACTAGGTAGGAGAGAGTCCACTCTTCCGAGCACCTTTTTCTCAAAAGGCGGGGACAGTCTGACGACGAGCAGCAACACCTGCCGAATTTTTTGCTTCAAAAACCTCTCCGGAGGATCAACCAAGAAAATAGGGCTTTCCTAAGCCCCTTCATTGTACGACCCGACCAGTCCCAACTTCCTTAAACGTGATCGGATTGCCCCTGGCTGGCGCCCGAGCAATTCTGCTAGAGCTCTCGTATTCTTGCCACTACGCCAGGAAGTAGTCAGCAGGTCGTCTTCCTGTTTACCCCACGGCCGGTACGCCTTCGGATACCGTTGGCGCAGTGTCGTTACTGAATATGCCTGGCTCGCCACCAGGCTAATCTTTTCGCGGCTCGACACCGGCGAGTCTGTTTCGCGTGACAATCTTCCGCCAGCTGCTTTAACAAAATTTCGCTGCCTGTCCTCAAGCTCTGATACCGCCAGCTCAGCAAAAACGTGTGCTGTCTCAACCGACAAGCGACGCCAGCTCACATCCTGACCCAACACTTCTGGATGGACCCGCAGTGCTTGCTCATTGTAACCAACGAGCCACAAGCCCGCCAAAGTACGTACCCGAGACAGCGCTACGTACCCTTGCCCAGCTTCAAATGCTTGCCGCAAGTCAACCACGGCAGCATCAAGTGACATCCCCTGACTCTTATGCACTGTCATCGCCCAGGCCAGTCGCAGGGGAAGCTGCGCTACCCGCGCGAGCACTCGCCCGTTATCCTCAATTGTCCATTCCAGGGGCTCTGTCTCAATACTTCGCCCTGATTTTGCGGTAATAATGGGACACCTCGTGTGTTTGTGCCAGCCAGTCACTACTCCCAGAGTTCCGTTCACAAACCTTCCCTTAAAGTCATTTTTGGTAAACATTACCACCGCCTTTTCTTTGAGCATCAATTGCTCTGGCGACAAACAGCCGCGCTTGAGCTGTTGGATCAACGCCGGCTTACCCCTTTCCTTCATCCGAAAAATTCTGGCTGGCCCGTCAATCTGATCAAGTTGAGCTGCATTGATCCGATCAACATCTACATTGTGCGAATACAAGCGCGTCAGGTCATTTTTCAATGGAGCTGGCGGCTGAACGCACCGCTCATCAAGCTGCGCTCGCAGTTCACCAGTGATGTCAGCCCGGCGAAGAGACGTCAGAATATGTAAGAATTGCTGGTCCTCCTGACGATGCTGCTCCGATAAATAACACACCAGCAGCCTAAGAGCTGCCCAGGTCGACGAAGCAAAGGCAAACTGAGCCGGCTCTGCGCCACTTCGAGCTACCGGCGGCAACTGAAAGAAATCACCAACTAGCACTACTTGCATTCCCCCAAACGGTTCGCTGCTCCGCTTCACAGCCCGGCACACCTGATCAACGCTGGTAAGCACTGCCCCGTCCAGCATGGACACCTCGTCAATAATCAACACGGCCGCCTTGGCCATCCTCTTGACGAGGTATTCAGTCGCAGCAATTCGATCAACATCAAACTTTGACAAGCGTTTCTTAATACCAATGCCACTCCACGAATGAAGCGTCACTCCGCCGATGTGCGTCGCAGCGATGCCAGTTGAAGCCGTCACTGCTACTTGAATCTTCGCTGCTTTCAGATACCGAATGTAAGCATTGATCGTATGTGTTTTGCCGCTTCCCGGCTCCCCCGTTAAAAACACACTTGCTCCCGTCTTCAAAATATCGAGTGCCTGCTGTTGGGTCATACAGTCACCATATCAGCCAGCTCCGCCGCAACCATACCCTTGTTACTCTTCACTCCTCGCTCTTAACGGCTCTGGCAAAAAGTATACGTCCTTATTATACAACCCCTGACC